>NZ_JBDMZG010000101.1:0-5203 GCF_039769035.1 Pacificibacter sp. | reverse complement strand
GGGCGCAGCGGGCGATGTGTATGCCGTTCGGGCCAATTCTTGAGCGTTCACTTCGGATCCTTCCGGTGACAATTAAGTTTAGGCGCGGCCTAAATTGCCGCGGGAACTGGGCGCCTTATTGGCGCCCAGTTGGTTGTCGTTAACGGAAGAGAGAGAGGATCGATTGAGGCGCTTGGTTTGCGATGGAGAGAGCTTGAACGCCGAGCTGTTGCTGTACTTGCAAAGCTTGGAGGCGCGCAGAGGTTTCTTCCATATCTGCATCGACCATGGCGCCGATACCCGATTTCAAAGAATCAGTTAGGTTTGAAACGAAGCTCGACTGGGTTTCGATGCGACCTTGGGCCGACCCAAATGCCGCGGCTGCATCAATGGATTGACTGATGAGACCATCGATCGCTGCAAGGGCACCTGTCGCGCCGGAATCGGTAGTTACATCAACTGTTTGCAGTGCGCCGAGGCCGCCAGTCGCGGCTGAGGTCCCTGGCGTTCCGGCAAGCTGAATTCGTTGACCAACGTTGATGGTTGCACCAGACGCATTGGAAATCGTAATTTCGTTTCCGTTGGTGCCGCCAAGGGCGACGGAGTAATCGCCAGTATCTGTTGCGGCTGCGAAGAAACTGCTCATTTGATTTGAAAGGTTTCTGGCAACGTCTTGAACACTGTCATCCGCGCCCGCGACATATTGGAATACGCGGTCACCTGTGGCAGTTCCACCGCCTGCGACATTGATAGCAAGATCTGTCATGTTGATCTCGTAACTGACACCCGCCGCAACTTGGTTGATAGCGACCGTTGTGTCATTCCCGGTTGTCAATGCACCAAGGTCCGCGGTGACATATGTGTCATCTTCGATCGTCGCGGTGGCGCCCGACATGAAGACTGCAGCTGCAGCGGCGTTTGCAGGATCGGTTGTGCCAAAGACCGCTGCAGAGGCGGAGGTCGTCACGGAAAGACTTTGACGCGCTACGCTAATTTGTGAGGCCGTCACCGTGCCGTCAGAGTTGCGATCGAGGGATGACAGAATTTTCATGTCGTCGGTCGACGCGCCGTCAATCAAATTGAGACCGTTGAATTGTGCAGCACCTACCACGGATCTGATTTGATCAGTCAGCGCGGTGATGTCGGTTTGGATTTTGGTGCGGTCGACGTTCTCTTCTTGTGCGGCAACGATTTTGCCTTTGATGTCTGTCAAAAGGTCTGTGATCGTTTCAGAAGCCTGAGCCGCAACAGCGAGTGTTGATTCACCAAGGGCTAGGCTGTCTGAAATGCCTTTGAAGCCTTTGACGTCAGATTCCATCACTTTTGAAATGGCCCAAATAGAGGCGTTATCTTTTGCGGATGAAATTGATTTACCGGTCGAAATGACACTTTGCGTATCTGTGAGGTTGCTGTTGATGGACTTCAAAGTTTGAAGCGCAACCATGGCGCCGTTGTTTGTCAGAATGCTGGACATGATTCTATGTTCCTTCGGTTTCAGAGCGCATTATGCGCGTATGATTTACGAGACCCGTCCCTTTGGACAGTTTCAGGTTTGTCATTCTGACGACGTGCGGATGATCTGTTCTCAGTCTGCCGCGCCACCTCTGGGGTGCACTCTGAACATAAAGGTCGATTGGTTGAGACTTTCCTAAGGTGTTTGTAAAATTGCCACGAAAATGGTGTTTATTTGACCCAGATCTCACATTTTTTTCTTTATAGTTAATGGCTTGTTATCGATGTTCAGGCGCGTGCCTGAGGGATCATAGGTTTGAAATGCGGGGTTTGGTGCGCGCAAACGAGAGAGGCTTTTGCGGGCCGATTTAAGACCCTCGGCTGAGGCGGCCAAGAGTTTGCTGTTGCGTTCGGACAGTGTTTTGAGGCGTTCAAGGTCGCTCTGTGTCGCATTGGATCGCGCGACAGATTTCATGAGCGCAATTTTCGAGGCACTGAGAGATGCCAGCGTGGCAAATTGTGACTTTAGAATCGCGCTATGTTCTTTTTCCAACAAATCGCTCAAGGCTTTGCTGGGTGGGACCATCTCAAAGAGGCTCATTCGCACGCTCCTTTAATGTTTCAAAAAGCTGTTCTGCGAGACCAATTCCGCCAGCCTCTACCATTTTTTCGGCCTGCGCCTGAACGAAGAACGAGGAGAACTGATCTTCTCCGGTGCCGCCGCCAAACTGTTCTGATGTTTTTCCGAATCCTGCAGATTTCAGCATTTCAGCGAGAAATGCAGCTTCCAGTTTCTCGGAAGCATCGCGCAATTTGTCTTCCTGCGTCGGGGCATTTGGCAGGCTGGCATTCGGTGTGGTCGCAATTGGTGTGATCTGCATTGTGTGTTCATCCGCATTGAATGTTTTTTTCTATTTAGCGGTGAACTGGTAAAGAACCGGTAACTCTCTTTGGGCATAACAGGGCATCGGCGAAAGAATTTCCGGATGAACGTTATGCAGTTTTTGAACACGAAGCCCCATCCTGCGTTGGTTGGCAGCAGTCCAAGTCAGCCCGTGAAGGCAGTCAATTTGGACGCGTCAGCGCGTGCAGAGAATGCGTTTCGGTTTCACGATGTGGTCAATGTAGAGGTCGCTGTGGCGGAGGGGCCTGTAAAGGAAAGCCCGCCCATTGATGCGCCTGACGTTGATAGTATCGATCCACTGACAGCTGGAATTGGCGATGTTGCGGCCTATGGTGGAAGTGTCATTTTGCCTGCGGGGATCGACCCTCAGCACCCTTTGGCAGGAGTCATTGGTGATGTTGAGGTTAGTAATGATGAGGGTATATCTTCTTTACCGCTTGAGACGAATGAAGGTGTCGAAACAGTTGAACAATCTCCTGAGGCCACTCCGAAGTTGGTCGAGGATGTCTTTGAAGATGAAGCTGGTGCAGCCGAACGCGACCTACGTTCAGACACAGAGCATGTTGCGATAGAGCGCGCACCATCAGGTAAAGTTGAAGTCGCAGATGCAACTGTCGAGAGGGCCGCACCCGCGTCCATGACAGAGCCTGACGCACCGTTGAATAAGCAAGATCGCGAGGATCAGCCTGTCGAAATTGGATGGGGGACTTCTAGTCAAAATGATAGGCGCGTGGAAGCTCATGATGCGGCGCCAAATGGGGAGCAAAACACGACGATTGCGCCGCGCAGTGAGGCCCGTGAGGAAGTGCTGCCAAGGCGGTCGGAACGGGCGCAAAGCGTGCTTGCTGACGTGGCTCCGCACACCCCAAGTGAAGTCGCGCAATCGAATGTACCTGCAAACGCAAACGCGACACATACCCCCGCCGCGCTTAAAGCAAACCCTATTGATATGCCGACACCTGAGATGCCGACCTTGCGCGATACCGGTGGGACCGCGGGTGCGGTTGAGCAAAATGTGGAAGGCGCAAAGCGTAATGAGGCCGCGCCACTTATAGAAAAGACCATGCAAACCGAGGGTCAACATGAGGTTCGTGCGGACAATCGCGCCCCACCTGCAGAGGGCATGAAGCAAGAACGCCCTCTTGGGGATGCGCCGGAGCGTGCTATTGCCGCGCGCCAGCCAGTTGAGGCCACCGCTGATTTGAAAACAACGAATCCGCCGTCTTTGTCTGGTTCGAATGTGGGCAAAGATACAAACAGTGATCACATCGACGCGGCGCCAAATCAACTTCACGGGGTTGGAAATGATGTTGGCGTTGAAAAGCCTGCACCCGCATCCGCCCCCGCGCCGATGCCTGTCGCCGCGAAGCCGATGGAACAATCGCGTGAGGCCTTTGGCACCAAGGTCGATTTTGCGCCTGAACGGGACGCTGATTTGAGCGAGCCGCCGAGCGACACGATCAAAAAACCAAATACATCTCAAGTGGTGACTTCTAGAAATGACGCGCCCGTTGCACCAAGCACGCCTGCCGCCCATGCGACCTTATTTGCCGCTTCAACAAGTCCCTTCGAGTTGCAAAAAGGTGGGGTGAATCGTGGGCTGTCACTCGGGCTTGACGGTATTTCTCCTTACGGGGGCCTTGAAATGGGGGCCTCGACATTGGCGCACAGACAGATCGAGACCATGATGCAATCGCCCGCGATGGCGCTGCCTGCGCGGCTTGCTGTGCAAATTGCTGACGTGGCACGACAACTGCCAGATGGACCTGTTGAAATCAGTTTGTCGCCGGAAGAACTTGGCAAAGTTAGGCTGACGTTTCAGGTGTCAGACACTGGCGCGATGACTGTGGTGGTCGCCGCAGAGCGTGCGGAAACGTTGGAATTGATGCGGCGCAATGCCGACAGTTTGTTGGCTGAATTTTCTGACCTTGGGTATGAAAACAGCAGCTTTCAATTCGAACACGGGGGACAGCAGTCTTCCGATGACGACTCCAATCCCAAAAAGCCTGCATCGCAAGCATCACATGAGGCCGCGGGCACTGGATTAGATCGCAACGCGCCGGATATGCCGACCCCAACACGGATTCACTTGGATGGGTCTGCTGGCATGGACCTAAGATTGTAAGGAAACCACTATGACCCCAGACGTAAACACGGCCCAACCCGCAACATCGCCAAGCCCCGCGACCGCAAACGCGTCTGCTGCAAGCAGCGGTGCCGCAACCTCTGCGATGAGTTCGGATTTTGAGACCTTTCTCAAAATGCTCACGGTTCAGATGAAAAACCAAGACCCGCTCAACCCGATCGAATCGTCGGACTATGCGGTGCAGCTCGCAACATTTTCGGGTGTTGAGCAGCAAGTTCAAACGAATGACCTGTTGAAATCACTTGCGTCGCAAATGGGAGTGATGGGCATGGCGCAAATTTCGGGTTGGGTTGGAATGGAGGCGCGCAGCAACGCACCCGTTCAATTTGACGGCAACCCCATCACTTTGGCACCCGCCCCAAGATCTTCGGCGGATCAGTCCTTTTTGATTGTGAAAGATGCAGCGGGCAATGTTGTGCAAACGTCTGAAGTCCCTGCGAGGTCAGAATACATCGAGTGGGACGGCATGAAAGATGACGGCACGCAGTTTGCGCCGGGCACTTATTCGTTCTCGATGGAGAATTTTGCCTCCGACGAATTCGTGTCAGCGACATCAGTGGATACCTATGGTGAAATCATCGAAGCACGTGCCGAAGGTGTCGCCACGGTTTTGGTGCTCAAGGGTGGCGTTGAGGTGAACGCAGACGATGTATCGGCGTTGCGCGCGCCCAAATAACCGACAAGAGGTTGCATCGCCCTGTGGCCTTTTTGTACACACGAGC
>NZ_JBDMZG010000100.1:0-4535 GCF_039769035.1 Pacificibacter sp. | reverse complement strand
CGACAGGCTAATCGGACAACAGTACCATCGTCAATCATGAATGGGACAAATGTATCAAATACGATTCTCAAGCGTCTGGCAGGCGAGCTTCCTGAGCTGACACCTGAAGCGCGCAAGGCTGCAACTTATGTGCTGGAGAACCCCCGTGACGTAGGGGTGTCCACTGTGCGCGAAATCGCGCAGGCGGCAAACGTCAAACCTAACACGGTCGTGCGTATGGCGCGGCAAGTCGGCTTTGAAGGTTACGAGGATTTCCGCGCACCCTTTCGCGAAGCTATCAGGCGCGGTGCTGCAGACTTCCCTGATCGCGCGCGCTGGTTGCAAGAAATCCGCAAAACAGGCGACCTTGGCGGGCTTTACGCAGATATGGTGCGCGACGTGCTGGGCAACATCGAAGAAACCTTTGCCAATATTTCAACAGGGGACCTGAAAGTCGCAGCCGAGGCGATTTGGGCAGCGCGACGGGTTTTCACACTTGGGGTTGGCGTCAACAACTCTGTGGCGCGGAATTTCACCTATCTTGCTTCAACGGGGATGACCGAGTTTCATGCTATTCCTCGCCCCGGATCAACGCCAGTGGATGATTTGGCATGGGCCGACGGCCAAGACGTTCTGATTGCAATCACCTGCAGACCCTATCGATCAGAGGTGGTCGAGGCCGTTCGCATCGCCCGTGAACAGGGCATGGTCATCGTGGCACTATCAGACAGCCCAGCCAGCCCGATCATTCGGATGGCCAACCACAGGTTTGTCGTTTCAGTTGACACACCGCAGTTCTTTCCCTCGTCAGTCAGCATCATCGCGTTACTTGAAACGCTACTGTCCTTTGTCATTTCGGTTGCAAGTGACGAAATTCCCGAACGCGTGGCGCGGTTTCACGCAAGACGCCATGAACTTGGCATGTATTACAGTGAGGACAAATGACAAAACCACTTCGATCACTGGCAGCGCGCTATTATACCGATCCGCAGGTCTTCGAGATCGAGACCGCAGGGTTGTTGGCGCGGACGTGGCAATTCGGGTGTCATGCCTCCGAACTGACCGACATCGGCGATTATGCCACGTTTGAAATCGGGGGCGAGAGCCTGTTTGCCATTCGCGGGCGCGACGAAAAAATTCGGGTTTTCTATAATGTGTGCCAGCACCGCGCGCATCAGTTGGTGCAGGGAAAAGGCACAACGCGGGTTGTGGTCTGCCCCTATCATGCGTGGACATATGAGCTGACGGGCGAATTGCGCGCTGGCCCCAACATTAAGGCCGTCGAAGGGTTTGACAAATCTGAAGTGTGCCTGAGCGAGGTCCGCGCAGAGGAATTCCTTGGTTTTGTCTTTGTAAACCTCGACCCAGACGCCGCCCCGATGGAAGAGTGGTTTCCAAATGCCCGCGCCGAACTGGAAGAATGGGTGCCCAATTGGGCGGAATTGAAGCCGCTGGAATGGGTGTCTATCCCCGAAAACTGCAACTGGAAGGTCTCGGTCGAGAATTACTCGGAGTGTTATCACTGCTCGCTAAACCATCCGACCTTCTCGAATGGGGTGGTCAAGCCTGAAACCTACGACATTCAACCGCAAGGCAAGTGTCTGCGACACACAACCGAATGTCAAAACCTCGAGAATATGACCTATGACGTCAATTCTGGCTTTGCGCATCAATACGAATATTCCAGCTGGTTCTTGTGGCCGATGTTTTCGTTCCAAGTCTATCCGGGCAATGTTCTGAACACCTATCACTGGCGCGCAATCGATGCGGGTCATGTGGTCGTCTGGAGAGGCTGGTACTCGGTCGGTGGAATTGACGATGAAAAGGTTCGAAAGCTCGCGCAGCAGGATCGGGCAACCACCGTGGAAGAAGACATTCACCTTGTCGAAAGCGTGCAGCGCGGGCTCGGCTCTCGCGGGTATCGGCCCGGCCCGCTGGTGATCGATCCTTGCGGTGGGGTGAATTCTGAACATCCCGTCATGCACCTGCAAAAGTGGATGCGCGATGCGATAGATGGTTGCGACAAAGGATCGGCAACTTGAAGACTTACTGGCAAAACTACATCGACGGCACATGGGTTGATGGCGGCGCAGGGCGGATCGACGTGTTTAACCCCGGCACTGGGGAAAAGATTGCGGAACAGTCGCTTGCGGATGCAGGCGATGTTGACCGCGCCGTGATGGCCGCCCAGCGTGTGCATCTATCAGGCGCACTAGCCGATCTGCGGCCAGTTGAACGTGGGCGCATGGTGCAAGCCATGGGCCGCTATCTGATCGACCATATTGACGAGATCGCGCAAGTGCTGACGCTCGAGCAAGGCAAACCCCTGTGGGAAGCGCGGATAGAGGTTGAAGGCGCCGCTCGCTATTTCGAATACTATGGCAATCAAGCGGAAACGGTCGAAGGGCGCTCGATCCCGCTTGGCAAAGGCTACTTTGACTTCACGACATATGAACCTTTTGGTGTTTCGGCCCAGATTATCCCTTGGAACTACCCCATTGAAATGACCGCGCGATCTTTGTCGGCGGCTCTTGCAACAGGCAATGCTTGCGTGATCAAAACGCCTGAACTGACCCCGCTTAGCAACGCGTGGATGGCTCTTGCGGCCGAGGCCGTTGGCCTACCCAAAGGCGCGGTCAATATCCTGTGCGGTCTAGGGCGCGACGCGGGTGCAGCGCTGTCGACCCACCCGCTCGTCAACCAGATTGTGTTCACAGGATCGGTTCCAACTGGTATCGCCATCGCAACCGCTGCTGCCAGAAATGTCGTGCCTTGCGTGTTGGAGTTGGGCGGAAAGTCTGCTGCAATCGTTCATGACGATGCCGATCTGGACGCATTTGAGACTGACGTGCGATGGGGCATCTATTTCAACGCGGGGCAAGTTTGCTCTGCCATGAGCCGTGTGATCGCACATGAAAGCATTCACGACGAACTGGTCGAACGCATGGTCGGTGTCGCGCAATCACTAACCGTCAAGCCCGGCATCGACCAACCCGACTTTGGGCCGACAATGGGCGCAATGGTCTCCGAGGTACAGCGCGACCGCGCAGCAGAGATTGTTACGGCAGCGCAAGGCGAAGGGGCACAAGTCGTCACAGGCGGGCGCAAGATGAACATTCCTGGTGCGTTTCTTGAACCCACAATCGTCACAGGCGTCACCCCCGATATGACCATCGCAAACGAGGAGGTCTTCGGGCCGGTTCTGTCCGTCCTGAAATTCTCATCCGATACAGACGCGATTAAGATCGCAAACGGAACGCCCTACGGTCTCGTCGGCGGCGTTTTCACGCGCAATCTTGATCGCGCGACGACGGCAGCTCGTAAGCTGCGGGCGGGTCAGGTGTTCGTTAATGAATGGTATGCTGGCGGGGTTGAAACACCGTTTGGCGGCTATGGCAAATCGGGCTACGGCCGTGAAAAAGGGCGCGAAGCCCTCTGGAACTATGTACAGACCAAAAACGTCGCGATCAAGCTTGGTTGAGCGCGCAGAAAATGACCCGATCAAATTGAAAGGCTAAGACATGAGTGCATTCGACGAAGATCTTTTTTTAAAGGGCTTGGAACAACGCAAAGCCACACTTGGCGCGTCCTACGTTGAAAAGAACCTCGCCGCCGCGGATGATTTTACGCGGCCGTTTCAGGAAGCAATGACCGCATGGTGTTGGGGCTTTGGCTGGGGCGACGATGTGATCGATGCCAAGACACGGTCCATGATGAACCTGTCGATGATCGGGGCATTGGGGAAAATGCATGAATGGGAAATTCACTGCCGTGGAGCGATTAACAACGGGGTCACATCGGACGAAATCCGCGCAATTATCCACGTCGTCGGCATCTATTGCGGCGTGCCGCAGGCGTTGGAGTGCTTTCGCGTCGCCCGAAAAGTTCTTGAAGAGGCCTGACGCTACGACTTCGTATCAATTCTGCTTCTGCAAATCGCGAACACTGCGTTCATGGCCAGGCGCAATCGGAAACTGATCAAGGCTGGAGCCCGCTTGAATGACCGCTTTTCGCGCTGCAAGGCGGCATCGCCAACTCGCTTGCGCAGCAATGCTTGTGCTGTGAGCGCATGCAGCATGATAATTGAATTCACAAGTTGGGCTCAAAGAAGCCCTTCGCTGCAATTTGAATGAATGACTGCTCTAGCCCAATATCTAACTTACAGACATGGAGCCAAGGGCCGTGGGCATAGGACCAGGCACCTCCGACGCACTATCAGTGTTACCTGAGCCTAATTAGCGTTGGTTAGTTTTGCTCGGGCCGCGGTCCGTGGACCTGTGGATGAGGGTTACCGTGCCTAATCGCTAAGTTTGAGATTCAGAACTATAGACCGCACCCCCCAATCATAAGGCCCCGCGTCTCGGACCACGGGCCTTTAGTATTAGCGTTGTAAATTCATTCGGGGATAATTTTGTTTGGATGTACATCTCTACACACGCACCAATTTCAAGCTAAACCGCACCGCTGCTCTTGCTGAGTGGCGCCAACTATTGAGCGCATAGATTCAGGCTGCGCTAGCAATCTGATGCGAGTTCTCATTCGTCTGACAGCAGCCT
>NZ_JBDMZG010000099.1:0-10817 GCF_039769035.1 Pacificibacter sp. | reverse complement strand
GCTTCGTAGCGATTCACAGGTGTTTCGCCGATGGCTTCGCTTACGCCAAGCTCGACTTGCCACTCCAACAGAGCATGCGCATCCCAATAATCGATCTGAGTCTCCATTTAGATAGGGTACGCGTCCTTTCGCAGAAGGTAAATCACAAGAAAGCACCGACGCAGCATTGCCGCACCCCTTTGGAGTTTCTATAAGCGGATCAGCGGCCTTAAATTGTCGCGCAGCATTTACGGGGGCACCATGGCATTTCGGCAAAAACACCTTCTCGGCATCGAACCCCTGCATCCGACGGAAATCACCACGATTTTAAATGTCGCTGACAGCTATGTTGATCTTAACCGACAAACCAATAAGCACTCAGATGCTTTGGCTGGAATGACGCAAATCAACATGTTTTTTGAGAACTCCACACGGACGCAAAGCTCATTTGAGCTCGCAGGCAAACGCTTGGGCGCGGACGTGATGAACATGGCGATGCAGGCCTCGTCTATCAAAAAAGGCGAAACGCTGATCGACACGGCGCTGACGCTCAATGCCATGCACCCTGACCTGTTGGTCGTGCGACATCCGCATTCGGGCGCTGTGGATTTGCTGGCCGAAAAAGTGAATTGCGCGGTGTTGAACGCAGGCGACGGCAGGCATGAACACCCGACACAGGCGTTGTTGGATGCGCTAACCATTCGGCGCGCCAAGGGGCGTTTGCATCGTCTGTCTATCGCGATTTGTGGCGATATTGCGCACTCGCGCGTTGCGCGTTCCAATTTGATCTTGTTGGGGAAAATGGAAAACCGCGTGCGCCTTGTTGGTCCACCGACATTGATCCCGTCTGGCATGACCGAGCTGGGCTGCGAAGTTTACGAAGACATGGAAGAAGGTCTCAAAGACGTCGATGTCGTGATGATGCTTCGCCTGCAAAAAGAACGCATGGATGGCGGTTTTATCCCCTCTGAGCGTGAATATTTCCACCGCTATGGCTTGGATGCCGCCAAATTGGCGCACGCCAAACCCGACGCGATTGTTATGCACCCTGGTCCGATGAACCGCGGCGTAGAAATTGACGGCACCATCGCCGACGACATCAACCGATCGGTGATCCAAGAACAAGTTGAAATGGGTGTCGCGGTGCGTATGGCCGCGATGGATTTGCTGGTGCGCAATCTGCGCGCGGAAAAAGCCGCAGCCGGCGAAGGCATGATGGCATGAGTGACCCGCTCAACATAAGCGCGGCACCGCATCGGTCTGTTTGGCTGTTCTCCATTGATTTGCCCGCAGATGCCATCGACGACTTTGCACATGAGACCATTGGCGATGATACACACAGCTGGCCTTTAGGGACAGCCTTGGGCGTTTCACCGTTTCCTGATTCCGATTTTGTCGAAGTGCTCGATCTGGAAGCGCTCAAGGCCTTTGGGTTTTCCAACTATTTAACGGACGCAAATGGGCTGGATGTCGGCAATGACGGCGCCAAGCTGGATGCGCTTTCAGGCCATGTGCTTTTGGTCTTTGCTCAAAGCCTTGAAAACGGCCAGACACATTTTGCACCGCAAGCGCCGCTCACATTTGTCGAGCGCTACAATCAAGCGACAGAATTGCCAACCTTCGAGCCCCTGACCAGCGACGCCGCAGTCGGCGAGCTGCCGCAGGGCAAGCCGCCGAAATCAGATGCACGCATTGGCGGCATGGTGGCGACATATGTGTTGATCTTCCTTGCGGTGTTTGTCGCGCTGTTCGTTTGGATGGCCGGATGATGCGCACAGCCGAACAAATACTCTCGAATTCTTCTAGCCAACGAGGCCACTCATGACCGTGTTTATCAACGCTCGTCTCATTGATCCCGAAACACTGACCGACACGCTCGGCTGGCTGCATGTCGATGAGGGTGTGATCGTGGCCACAGGCACAGGACCTGCGCCGCAAGACGCATCAGCCGAGACCATCGATTGTGGCGGCAAATGCTTGGCCCCTGGAATAGTCGATTTGGGCGTGAAAGTGTCCGAACCCGGTGAACGTCACAAGGAAAGCTTTGCTTCTGCCGGTCGTGCGGCGGCGGCGGGCGGTGTGACCACAATGGTGACGCGCCCAGATACACTGAGCGCGATTGATACGCCGGAAGTTCTAGAATTTGTGGAACGCCGCGCTGCGATGGATGCCATCGTGAACGTCAAACACATGTCCGCGCTGACCAAAGACCGTGCGGGCCATGAAATGGTTGAAATTGGCTTCATGAAAGACGCGGGCGCCGTCGCGTTTACCGATTGTGATCATGTGGTTGAAAACACCAAAGTACTTGGGCGCTGCATGACCTACGCGCGGTCGCTCGGCGTTTTGATCATCGGCCACCCGCAAGAACCCACGTTGTCCAAAGGGGCTGCAGTGACCTCTGGCAAATTTGCCTCGTTGCGCGGCTTGCCTGCCGTTTCGCCAATGGCCGAACGCATGGCCGTGGACCGCGATCTTGCGATGGTGGAAATGACGGGTGTGAAATACCATTTCGATCAATTGTCCACCGCGCGCGCCCTGCCAGCACTGGAACGTGCCAAAAAGAACGGACTTGATGTCACTGCCGGTGTGTCCATTCACCACCTCACGCTGAACGAATATGATGTGGGCAATTACCGCTCGTTCTTCAAAGTGAAGCCGCCTCTGCGGTCCGAAGATGATCGTTTGGCAATGGTGGCTGCCGTGGCCTCGGGCGTGATCGACATCATTTCATCGATGCACACGCCGCAAGACGAAGAAAGCAAACGTCTGCCATTCGAAGAAGCCGCATCCGGTGCAGTTGCTCTTGAGACATTGCTGCCCGCTGCGATGCGCTTGGTTCATGCGGACCAACTAACACTGCCTGAACTGTTCCGAGCCATGTCTTTGAACCCTGCCAATCGGCTTGGTTTGAATTGCGGACGCCTGAGTGTTGGCGCACCTGCGGATTTGGTGCTGTTCGACCCTGAAGCCCCGTTCGTGTTGGATCGGTTCAAGTTGCGTTCAAAATCCAAAAACACCCCATTTGACGGCGCGCGTATGCAGGGCAAAGTCAAAGGCACATGGGTCGCTGGCACCCGCGTGTTTGACGCCTAACACCCTTTCAAAACCAGGATACACACATGACGATGTTCTTGCTGCTCTTCACTGCTGTTCTCGCCTATCTTCTTGGCTCCATTCCTTTTGGCATTGTGATGGCCAAACTCTTTGGTCTGGGTGATTTACGCAGCATTGGGTCTGGCAACATCGGCGCAACTAATGTTTTGCGCACGGGCAACAAACTGGCGGCGTTTTTAACGCTTTTGGGCGACAGCGGCAAAGGAGCGGCGGCCGTTTTGATCGCGCGGGCACTTGTTGGCGAAGACGCGGCTGGTGTCGCTGCACTTTGTGCGATGCTTGGTCATCTGTATCCAGTATTTTTGAAATTCAAAGGCGGCAAAGGCGTTGCCACATTCCTAGGAACGCTGTTGGCCCTGTCCCTTCCTGTTGGATTGGCGGCCTGTGCAACGTGGCTTTTGGTGGCGGTTGTTACCCGCTACTCAAGCCTGTCCGCATTGGTTTCGGCGGTGCTAGCGCCGTTTTTCACCCTTTATTTCTACCATCTGCACGGCACGATTTTAGTTGCCATACTGTCGGCGCTGATCTTTTATAAACACCGTGAGAATATCTCGCGCCTGTTTGCGGGTTCAGAGACGAAAATTGGTAAAAAATAATGAGGTGTTTATGGACATTCAAACTTCAGTCAAAACTTGCATAAACAAGTTTGCGGATTTTAATGGCCGCGCCAGTCGCTCCGAATTTTGGTGGTTTATGCTGGTTGTTTTCGTGGGTTCCATCGTAGTGGATGTTGTGACCAGTGCACTGGGTCTTGGTCTTTTGTCCTTGATTTACAGTTTGGCCGTCTTGGTTCCTACCATTTCCGTAAGTGCACGTCGCTTGCATGACATCGACAAATCAGGTTGGTGGCAACTGATCGGACTTATTCCCGTCGTGGGCTGGATCATCGTGATTATCTGGTACGCCAAAGAGGGCAGCACCATCGAAAATCGGTTTGGCGCACCTGCGAAAACCGTCAGCGAATTTGACATTGTAGACTAATTCAACGCACCAAAACGCAAAAGCCCCACCAAATTGGCGGGGCTTTTAAACATTTAGAACCTTCAATCAGTACGAATATTCGTCGAAAACGCGGGTGGCGTCCCCGTTCCATTCGCCGTTGAATTTCGCGATGAGTTCGTCCGCAGGCGCCTGTCCGGAGTCGACGCTTTCTTTCAAGGCGTTTAGGAAGTGGGTTTCATTTGCAACCAAACCACCAGCGCCTTCGCGTGCACGGGCGACAAGACCCGTTTCAGAAATGGCCAGTGTTTCGCGCGCAAGATCCATCATTTTGACACCCTGCACTTCAGCTTGCAGACCATCGATTGAGGCCGCAACACGCAGCTCCTCACGGAACTCAGGCGTCCAATCTTTGGCAACATCCCAAGCAGCATCTAGTGCGGATTGGTCGTACATCATGCCGACCCAGTAGGCAGGCAGCGCACACAAGCGACGCCAAGGGCCACCATCCGCGCCGCGCATTTCCATGTATTGCTTAATCCGCGCCTCAGGGAAGATCGTGGTCAAATGATCGGCCCAATCCGACAAGGTTGGCTTTTCACCTGGCAATGCTGGCAATTCGCCTTTTAGGAAGTCGCGGAAAGACATGCCCAGCGCGTCAATGTATTTGCCATCGCGGTAGACAAAATACATCGGCACATCGAGTGCGAAATCTGCGTAGCGTTCGAAGCTCATCCCGTCTTCGAATACGAACGGCAACATCCCTGTGCGACTGTCATCAAGGTGACGCCAAATGCGGGACCGCCATGATTTGTGACCGTTCAATTTGCCTTCAAAGAAGGGAGAGTTGGCGAACAGCGCAGTGGCAATCGGCTGCAGGGCCAAAGCCACACGGAACTTTTGCACCATGTCGGCCTCGGATGCGAAATCGAGGTTCACCTGAACAGTACAGGTCCGGCGCATCATCTGTGTGCCCGCGGTGCCAACGGTGCCCATATAGGCATCCATCAATTTGTAGCGCCCTTTGGGCATCAACGGCATGTCGTCATGCGTCCAATGCGGCGCAGCGCCCAAACCAATGAACTTTGCACCGATTTCATCCGCCACGGTCTGAACTTCGTGCAGGTGTACGTGCACCTCATCACAGGTCTGGTGAATATTGTCCAAAGGCGCGCCGGACAGCTCAAGCTGACCACCAGGTTCGAGCGACACATTGGCGCCGTTTTTGGTCAGGCCAATAAGATACTCGCCCTCAAACACAGGGTTCCACTCATACCGGTTTTGCAGGCCTTCCAAGATCGCGTGGATTGAGCGCTCACCCTCATAAGGGATCGGGCGCAGGCTATCTTTGCAATAACCGAACTTCTCGTGCTCTGTGCCGATTTTCCAGTCTTGCTTGGGCTTATTGCCCTTCGCAAAATAGTTGATCAGATCATCAAAGCTTTCGATCAGGCCGCCGCCGGATTGTGGAATGGACATATTGGGTCTCCGGTGGAGTTAATTTTGGAATTTACAGTTGTTCGAAGCAGACCGTGAAGTCAATGCAATGCAAGTGTGCGTTTTCGCCATACCACCACCGGCGATTTTGGCGATTCTTTGATTTGTTTCAACATTTTCTCGGTCTCGATGCCATCCAAAGACACGAAAACATCAAACAACTTTTCGGCATCAACGGCATTCAATGGAATTGTCAGGGGGATTTGTCCCGGTGCTTCCAATTGCCAATGCGCTTCGCCTTTGGCAGCGGGCAACAGTAAAACCGCTGTCATCGCTTCAATTTCAATTTGCCCACCCGTGTAGGCGGTGAGATAGCTCACCACGCCTTCGTCCACCTCGACCACGCCAATGCCCTGCCCCTTTGAGGCAAAGCGCGCGCGTTGCAGGGCTGCAAAGGCCAAAATGACGAACACAGCGGCACCACCGTATCCAACCCAACGCATAAAGCCGAAACTTGCGCTGGCCCACCACAGGCACAAGGCCACAAAGACAGCGGCCAGAATGACCTCGCGGAGGCTCCAGATTTGCGCGCGCAATTCGGGACGGATCATTGCCAATCTCCCAAGTGTTGCTGCCAAACAGTCAAAGCTGCGACGGCAGCCGTGTCAGCGCGCAAGATACGAGGGCCCAGCGACACAGGGTGCGCATATGGCAAGGCATGCAGTTTGCTGCGTTCAGCTTCAGAAAACCCGCCCTCTGGACCAATCAAAATCGCCCACTTATCACCCGATGCAGCGCCAAGCACTTCGGCGGCGCCCACCAGAGCTTCGTCACAAAACATGATTTGGCGGTTCTCGTCCCAGCCAGCAAGCAAGGCATCGAGCTTTTGCAACTCGGTCACTTCGGGCACATATGTGCCGCCACATTGCTCGGCTGCCTCTAAAGCGTGGGCTTGCAAGCGATCTTGGCGGATGCGTTCGGAATTGGTGAAATCGGTGCTAACGGGCAAAATCTTGGCCGCGCCCATTTCAGCCGCTTTTTCCACGATGAAATCTGTTCGCGCCTTTTTGATCGGCGCAAAAATCAGCCAAAGATCAGGCGGCATTTGCAAAGGTTTACTCTGCGCATGGCAAAGAAGCGTACCACCGCGCTTGTTCGCAGCAGTGACTTCGGCTTGGTATTCACCGTCGACACCATTGAACAGCGCGACAAATGCGCCCTCTTTCAGTCGCATGACCGCAAAAAGGTAATTGGACTGGTCCTTATTGAGGGGAACAGTTTGCCCTTCGGTCAAAGGGTGATCTACAAAGAGTCTGACTTTAGCTTGAACCATGGACAATACATATGACCGACAAAGCCCAAGCACCAGACCCGCAAGACGAAGAATTGTCAGGTCAGGTCGCCGACGCCGTTAAAGGCAATTGGGTGGATCATCTCGCCCCAAGTTGGACACGCCCCTATTTGCGCCTGTCACGGGCGGATCGGCCGATTGGAACGTGGCTGCTGCTGTTGCCCTGTTGGTGGGGCGCGTTGCTGGCAGCGTCTGCTGCGGGTGAACTGACATTGCGCACCGCGTGGATACTGATCGGCTGCGCTTTGGGCGCGTGGTTGATGCGCGGCGCAGGTTGCACATGGAACGACATCACAGACCGCGACTTCGACGCCGCCGTGGCGCGTACCAAAAGCCGCCCCATTCCGTCTGGCCAAGTCACAACCAAGCAAGCCGCCGTATGGATGGCACTGCAATGCCTGATTGCTTTCGTTATTTTGCTCAGCTTTGGAAAACTTGCGATTGTACTGGGTATTGCCTCATTGATCCCCGTCGCGATTTACCCCTTCGCAAAACGGTTCACATGGTGGCCGCAGGTGTTTTTGGGCATCGCTTTCAACTGGGGCGCGCTCTTAGCCTATGCCGCTGTTGCTGGGAAATTGACCGGAGCACCGGTCTTTTTGTACCTGTCAGGCATCGCTTGGACGTTGTTCTATGACACTATCTATGCGCACCAAGACAAAGAAGATGACGCCATGATTGGCATCAAATCGACCGCGCGACTGTTCGGCGACAACACAGCCGCTTGGCTGAAACGTTTCCTCACGGTGTCCATTATCTTGTTTGCCGGCGCCGTGATCGAAGCCCTCGTCGGAAGATCGGCTTTGGCCTTGATGGTTGCAGTGTGTGGCGCTTGTGCGCTGGGGGCACATATGAAGTGGCAAATGAGAAAGCTCGACATTAACGATCCAGAAAACTGCATGATGCTGTTCCGCTCAAACCGCGACACGGGACTTTTGGCTGCGCTGTTTCTTGCCATATCCATCTTCCTTTGATTGCAGCGCAGGCCCAGACACCCTAAGACATTCTCCAAATGCGATAAAACCGGACAGAAGCTCATGCGCCTACCTTCAGTACTTCCAATCATTGGTGCCTTTTTGGGTGCCGCGATTCTGTCTTTTGTGGCGGCTTCAATCGGTGCAAACGCAATTCAAAATAAATCGCAGCGCGCCGTTGCCGCACAACTGGAACTTGAAGGCTTTGAATGGGTCAGCGTCGAAGCCGATGGGCTTCAGGTTATTTTGACGGGCGACGCGCCGAATGAGGCAGCGCAACTCGCAGCGCAACGCGCAGCGGGTCATGTTGTAGATGCCGCGCGCGTGTTGAACGTGATGGGAACGGCCGAAAAGGAAGAAACACCGGCCCCGCGGTTTTCCATCGAACTGTTGCGCAATGACCAAGGCATTTCTCTGATCGGGTTGGTTCCAAGCACATGGGACCGAGATGCTTTTGTCGCGAAACTCAAAAAAGCTGGCAACACTGGCTCCGTCGCCGATTTGCTTGAAGATGCTGACTATGATGTTCCAGAAAATTGGGATGCGGTGATGAAATATGGCGTCGATGCGATCGACGATTTGCAGCGATCAAAAATTTCGCTGTCCGCCGATCGTGTCGACATCACGGCGCTGGCCGATAGCAAAGAACAAAAGGCCAAATTTGAACGGTCTTTGCGCGAGAATGCCCCGTCTGGCGTCATGACGCTGATCAACATCACTTCGCCACGCCCCGTGATCACGCCTTTTACGGCCCGCTTTTTGATCGACGAAACAGGCGCGCGGTTTGACGCCTGCACCGCGGAAACACCCCAAGGGCACGCACGTCTTTTGGCGGCCGCAAAATCTATGGGCGTCGAAGATCCAAGCTGCGTTGTCGGCCTTGGCGCGCCGTCCACATCATGGGCCAACGCAGTTGAAACGGGCATGCGCGCGGTGAAAGACCTCGGCGGCGGGGCGATTACGTTTTCTGATGCCGATGTGTCTTTGATTGCCCCTATCGGCACAAGCACATCTGACTTGGACCGCGTGGCGGGCGAATTGGAAGCAGCCTTGCCGGACACATTTTCTCTACACGCCACCGCGCCGCCAAACCCTGATACCGACACCGAAGATGAAAAACCGCAATTTGTGGTGTTGAGATCTCCCGAAGGTCAAGTTCAACTGCGCGGCCGTGTGACGACGGAACGCAACCGCATCGCAACCGAAGCGCTTGCTGAGGCCCGCTTTGGCTCTCAAACAGTGTACTCAGCGATGCGCGTTGATGCCGATCTTCCGCGCAACTGGTCCACACGCGTTATGGCGTCCATCGATGCGTTAGGGAACCTGACGCAAGGCTCTGTGACGGTCACCGAAGACACAATTTCTGTACGCGGTGAAACCGGCGATCCAACTGCCAATTCGGAAATTACACGGCTGTTTTCGTCGCGCCTTGGCGATGCGCAAGATTTCGATATCAACGTAAAGTACAATCGCAAGCTTGACCCAGTTCTGAACATTCCGACACCGCAAGAATGTGTGGATAGCGCCAACAAAGCCATATCCAGTGGCAAGATTATCTTTGCACCTGGCTCGACCGACGTGGACGATTCAGCCAATGACACGCTTGATCGCATCGCGAAAGCGCTTGAGGCCTGCGAAGAAGTGAAAATGGAAATTGGCGGGCATACGGACAGCCAAGGGCGTGAATCCATGAACCAACAGTTGAGCCAAGCACGAGCGAACTCTGTACTGGATGCATTGCTTGCGCGGCGTGTTGTTGGTGTAAGATTTTCGGCCAAAGGCTACGGCGAAGCAGAACCAATTGCCGACAACAAAACGGAAGAGGGCCGCGAGGCCAACCGCCGGATCGCATTCAAATTGATCGGTGAAGAGACACAAACCGAGCCACACAACCACGCGGAAGACGACGCCGCAGAAAAGACAGACGGGGAATAAAATGAACGGACTCGAACTAAAAATCGCAACAGCGATTGTTCTTTTTATCGCGTTTTCAATGGGTTGGTTTGTTCACTGGGCCGTTCATCGGTTTGTACGCGTGGGCGATGGCGATATGTCTGATCTCGACACAATGGCGCAGCAAATGCACGATGCCGAAGAACAACGCGACGAAGCCATCACATACTACCAACAGCGCGAATCTGAGATGACAAACCAACAAGCCCAAACCGAAGCGGAGCTCAAAGCTGCGATGGAAGGCTTGCGCGAAGCCCGTCACGAGGCCGAAGAACTGCGCGCCTACATCGAACGCCAAAACGCTGAATAAGCCGGACGATACCCAAAAGTCTTTGGGAAAAGCCTAAGCTCACCAGCGGTCTAGCGCATCCTCGTCAGTGTCTTTGGCGGCGACCCATTCGGCTTTGGTCCCATCTTTGCTGACTTCTTTTTTCCAAAAGGGTGCGCGGGATTTTAGGTAGTCCATGAGGTATTCAGCAGCTTCAAAAGCCTCTGCGCGGTGACGCGCTGCCGTTGCAACCATCATGATTTGCGTGCCGACATGCAGCTTGCCATAGCGGTGGATCACCAAAAAATCGGTAAGCGCCCAGCGCGTGGCGGCGTCATCAACAATCTTGGCAATCGCGGTTTCACACATGCCGGGATAGTGTTCGATTTCCATGTAATCCAACTGACCGGTATCGTCGCGCACAAGCCCTGTAAACGTCACCGTCGCGCCAGTGTTCGCAGCTTGGCCAAACCCCGCAAGTTCAGATGCAAGGTCGAAATCTTCGGATTGCACGCTGACTTTCATGACCTATCCACCTGTCATCGGCGGGAAGAACGCAACTTCGCGCACGCCCGCAAGCGGTGCATCAAAGTCCGACAGCTCTTGGTCCAAAGCCACCCGCAAGCTTTCAAGATCTGAAAAGGCCAAATCATAGCGTTCTTCGCGAGATTTCAGCTCGGCGACCAATTCCATCACAGTTTCCGCAGAGGTCTCGATATCCTCTTGGGGCACACCAATGCGTTCACGCACCCACGCGAAATAGACGACATTGATCATCATGCGTCCTCTTTCAAAAACG
>NZ_JBDMZG010000098.1:0-4757 GCF_039769035.1 Pacificibacter sp. | reverse complement strand
GTCGCCCCCTATAACCATCGAGCCCAGTTTGTTGCGGTTCATCAAAAACGCGTGCTGGTCGTCTACATTTGTCACCAGCTTGGATGCCAGGATTTTCGGCGGGGCCACATCGTCCATGGTTTTGCCCAAGGCTCTAAGGATAGCGTCTGCGCCGGAATGCACCTCAGAAGTGGAATGGGAATGAAACTGCAACGTGCCGAACTGACGTTCTACCACCAAAAGTCCTGCGCGCACATCCGCACTTTTCAGGACTGTGTCGGTCAGGACTTCAACATCCAGCCCTGGTGCAATCTCAACAATCTGCGCAGCCATTCGCAAACGGGGCAACGTGCCACGCATCCATGTGGCAATATAGGCTAGGGTTTGGGGTTGGAGCTGATCAATGAAAATCGATGCGCGGAGATCTGTCATCAGATATCTCCCTTCAGGCCACGAAGCTCTTCCATGATTAACTGGCGTAGCTCGTCGCGGGTCACATCCCCAGCCCCGCTTGTGTGTTGCGGTCCTTGGTGCGTCTGCACAGATGTCATTGGCCGGTCCGAAGACACATTGGTCAGATCAATACTAGCCAGATCAGCAGGTTGATCCTTGGCGTAGGCAATACGCGTCCAATGAACTAGATGTTGCGGCCCCACGTTCTCGCCCACTGAACTGCGGCCAGCAAAGCCTGTGCCAATGGTAAACGCGGGCGGCAAATGCGTGGCAAACCCTGCAGCCCCTTGCGAACAGGGTGCGTTAACCACCACGCGATAGACCGGCATGTCCTGCGAAAAAGCCACGAGACGTGCGCTATCTTCGCCGTGGAAGGCTGCGGAATGGCCCGCGCCACGCCGGGTTGTGTATTTGGCAAATGTCACCGCTTGATCAAAATCCACAGCGGCGGTCAAGGTCAGCACCGGGCAGAGCTTCTCGCGGAAAAGCAGATCATCCTGCCCCGGAGTGGGAACTACAGGCACCAAAATCTTGGTCGAAGGGCTGACACGAATGCCAGCCCGTTCGGCGATCCACTGGGCAGATTTGCCAATCGCCTCCAGCGTAAAACCCTCACCTCCAAAGAGGTAATCGCGCAGCTTGTCTGTGTCCGCGTTATTGCACACATGCGCCCCAGCCGAGCGCAAGGCGCGCTCCAAATTGCCGCGGTTACTGTCCAGTGTGACAACGACACTTTCGTTCGTGCACAAGACCGAATTGTCAAAGCTCTTGCTGTCCACAAGGCACCTGGCCGCCGCGTCCACTTTGGCTGTGACGTCGACATAAGCCACCACGTTACCGGGACCAACACCCAAGGCGGGATTGCCCGATGAATAGGCCGCGCGCACCATTGCGTTGCCTCCAGTGGCGATAATCACGTTAATCTTGTCCGACGCCATGATATCTTGAACCAGAGGGATGGAGGGATCTTCGATACATTGGATCAAACCGGAAGGTGCGCCTGCGGCCTCAACGGCTTTGGCCAGATGCTGTGCAGCCTGCAACGAGACCCGCTTAGCGGCTGGATGTGGGCTAATAACGATGGCATTGCGGCTTAGCACGGCCAACATTGCCTTATAATAGACTGTCGCTACCGGATTGGTTGCCGGAGCCAATGCAAAGACCACACCAGCAGGTTTGGGAAGCTCTAAAATTTTACGCTGAACGTCAATACGCGGTGTGATCAGATCGAGATCGCGATAGTGATCTAACAGGGCATGGGTGCACAACTGATTTTTAAGCGTCTTATGCTCGACCACGCCATACCCGGTTTCAGACACAGCCAGATCGGCAAACTCGGCGGCATTTGCGTGGCCTGCCTTTGCCATCGCCTCAGCAATCGCCATAACAGAATCACGGCTGAAGCTTTTGTAATACCGCGCGGCCCATGCTGCACGGCCCACTTTCATGCGCGCCTTTGAGAGCGATCGATCTGGGACTGCCAAGCGTGGCGTGTTACATATAGTAGTTTCGATCATGCGGCGCGTCGTCTTCCGTTTTTAAGCAACTGACGCGCGCGAGGCATCGCAGCGTCAAAGCGGTCCATGATTTCCTGACAGGTATCCACATCCAGAACCACACCAGGTTTGAATTGAAGCACGCGCTTGTCCAGAGACGAGAAGATCGCCCAGATACCGTTTTCATAAAGCGCGCGAGACACGGCCACTGCCCCCTCTGGGTGGTCAAACTCCAGCCCCATCACCACACCACGCTGACGCACACCCACAAAAATATCGGAGTGGCGCACCATCATTTCGGCCATGCTTTTGGAGAAATACTCAGACACAAAATGCACGTTTGAAATAACCTCAGGCCGCTGAAGCATTTCCATGACATGATGGCCCACAACGCATCCCAGCTCGGATCCACCTGCTGTTGAGATATGCGCAGCCCCGTCTTCGACCAACCATTGGCCGCATTCTTCGGTTACCAGACAAGCACTAATCGGATAAATACCACCTCCCAGGCCCTTACCGCAGACAAAGATATCTGGCTTCAACCCATACCCCTGCCAACCCCACATCACACCTGTGCGCATCAGACCAGTTTGCACCTCATCCGAGATAAATTTGGCCCCGTATTTGTGGCACAATTCTTGACAGGCCTTAAGATAACCATCGTCAGGCATGGGAAATCCATAGGTGGCCGGAATTGTCTCAATAATAAATGCCGCCACATCGCAGCCTTTCAATACATCCTCAAGCGCATTCGGATCGTTGAAGGGCACTTGGATGAAATCTTCTGGATTGTCTGCCAGGAAGATTTTTGAAAACCGCTCATCTCCCGTGGCGACAGACAGGCCGGAATGCCCATGATAGCCTTTGATGATCGACACGATCTTTTTACGCCTGGTCGCATAGCGCGCTGTCTTGAGAGCAATCTCAACGGCCTCAGCCCCGCCTGCGCCGAATATGGCGTATTTCGTATGCGGCGCGGTTTTGACTAGCTGTTCAGCAAAGGCCGCCCTCGCAACGGACGGAAACCAGTGGTTGCCCATATCAAAATAGTCGAGCCCTGATTTTAGCACATCGACCAGTTCAGGATGGCGATGGCCAAAATTGTAAGTGCCGCCGTTGAGGTGCAAGTCAATAAGCCGCTTGCCCGACATGTCGTGTAGGAAATACCCTTCGCGCCTGTCGATCACCATCGGCGTGCCCGCTTCCGTCCAGAAGCTAACCTTGCCTGGGTTCCAATATTCCGCCGCTTTTTGCATCAACGACTCTTTCGAATCGAAGGAAAAATAACCGTAATTGAACACGCGAATCCCCTTTGCAGTTATTTAAATGCTATCGTGAGATTTACATTTTTCAACTTTTTTTGTGGGCTTTTGGTCAAAATAGTTTAAATTTGTTGTGAAGCTTGTAAAATAGGGCGCCAAATAGTGCGGTATGAGAGGCAAAAATGTCAAAGAAAGCAAGACGACAAGATCTTTTGTTGAGCGTACTGGAAACGAATGCTTCGATTCGTGTGAACGAGCTTGCGGATCAGCTGGACGTCTCTACCGAAACCGTCCGACGCGACCTGTCCGAGCTGGATAGCACGGGCCGGATCAAGCGCACATATGGTGGTGCTATGCGCACCAAATCCTTTGAGCCTGCCTTGTCAGAACGTTTAACGCAGCACATCGCTGCGCGCGAAAAGATAGCCCAGATGGCGGTCGAGTATTTAGGCAATTCGAGCAGTCTTTTCATTGGTGGTGGGGCCACCACGCTGCACTTCGCACGCGCTCTGCGCCAAACCAGGCGACCGCTGACGGTGCTAACTCCCTCGTTTAGCATTGCCATGGAACTCTCAATTAATCCCGCGCTTGAGGTCATGGCCCTGCCCGGCATTGTCGAACCCAATGAGGGGGTGGTTTGGGGTGGTGAGACGCTCAACTGCATTGAAAAATTCCACACCACACTGGCGGTGGTTGGAGCCTCAGGCGTTGATACTAAAGGAATCAGTGAGGCCTCGTCGAACATTGCACACGTGTATTCCGCGATGATCAGAAATGCCGATGAAACCATGGTTTTGGCAGATGCTTCAAAATTTGGAGAGCGGTCGCTGCAACAAACGGTTGCGATGCAAAGCAATCTCTGTGTGATAACCGATCGCCGCCCTGATCAGTCGATAAGTGATTCCATCCTGCGTCATGGAGCACGGCTTGTTTGTGGCGCAATGGACGATGAAAGCTGAGAGAGATCAGAAGGCTATGGGCCAAAGTTATGATACCAACCGGTGGAAGCGCGTCGACGATTGGGATGCCCGTACTCTGAGATTGGATAGGTTCGCGGTCGAAGACCCCGAGAATGGTTTTTCAGCCTTCCGCGGTTCGGCCGACCCATCGCCTAGCGTTGGGATCAAAGCAGGCAAGGTCGCTTCAATGGACGGTGTGGCCTCTGAAGACTTCGATTTGATCGATGCTTTCATTGCCACCTATCATGTCGATCCAGAAATCGCCGAGGAGGCCATGGCGATCCCCTCGGAGCAACTGGCGCGGATGCTGGTGGACATGAATGTGCCGCGCACCGATCTGACCCGTCTTGCCCGTGGCCTGACCCCGGCCAAGCTGGCCGAGGCGGTGGCGCAACTGAACGCCATGGAGATTGCCTTTGCCTACTCCAAGATGCGCGCCCGTCAAAGCCCTGGTAATCAGGCCCATGTGACCAACGCTAAGGACGATCCCTTGCAATTGGCCGCCGATGCCGCGATCGCCGTTGCACTCGGTTTTGATGAGATTGAGACCACCATGCGTGTCGCGCGCAATTCGTGGTCGAACGCATTGGCCTGTTGCGTCGGCTCCG
>NZ_JBDMZG010000097.1:0-16753 GCF_039769035.1 Pacificibacter sp. | reverse complement strand
TTTGGACTGTTTGGTTGGCTCGCCACCAAGCTGCGTCTTGAAGTTGCCCCTTTTATCATCGGCTTTATCTTGGGGCCATCTGCAGAGGTGTATTTTGTCAAAAGTCTTGAGTCATTTGGTGATCTGACGATCTTCTTTACCAAAAGTTGGATTGCAGGCGTTCTTTGGGTTTTAATACTTGGGTCGTTGCTTGGATCGATGTTCTTGAATCGCAAGAAACGGGGCCAAGATATGGCCAAATAGCCCTTGCATGAGCGCGCGCGATTTTCAATTATGGCACATGGCTAAAAGTGACATAACAAAAGCAGGCAAAGGCCAAGTGACGATGGCGGCAGTTGGTCGTATGGCTGGCGTTTCGCAGGTCACAGTGTCACGCGCGCTCTCACACCCTGATAAGGTGTCGCCTGAAACCCTGCGACGGATCAACGAAGCTATAAAGATGACCGGTTTTGTGCCCAATGCACTGGCTGGTGCACTTGCGTCGAAAAAATCGCGATTGATTTCGGCATTGATCCCATCTTTGACCAATGTGGTCTATTCCTCGTTTATCACTGCATTTTCTGAAAAATTCCGTGAACATGGGTATCAAATTTTGCTGTCAGAAACTGGGTTCGAGCAGTCAGCCGAAGAGGCGTTGATATCGACACACCTTTCGCGGCGCCCCGATGCTATTTTGCTGACCGGTATTCATCATAGCGTTCAGGCGCGCCGTATGCTTATGGGCGCGGGCATTCCCATTGTCGAAGTTTGGGACATCACAGACAGCCCAGTTGAAATGTGTGTCGGCTTTGATCACGTCGAAGCAGGACACCGTGCGGCAGATTTTTTGTTTGATCAAGGGAACGTGCAGGCGGCCACCATCACGGCTCAAGACGAGCGCGCACGCCGACGGCAAGCTGCATTCTCTGAGCAATTTACGCGCCGCGGTGGAGCGATTGTTGGCGACGCCAATACCGGCGGTCCCGCCAGTATTCGCGCAGGACGGCAAGCTCTGACGCACCTTATTGAGCAGCACGGCCTCACCTCTGGTGCGATCTTTTGTAGTTCGGATTTTCTGGCGCAAGGTGCGCTGATCGAGGCCCAAGCGAGGGGTATCTCTGTTCCGGATGAACTAGCCATTATGGGGTTCGGTGATCAAGATTACGCGCAAGATCTAGAGCCCGCGCTGACCACCGTTGCCATTGATCGCACCCGTCTTGGATGCGAAGCCGCAGATGCTTTGTTGGCGCGCATTGATGAAACTGGCCAGCCTGTCGCCGTCAATAACATTGGCTTCAAGATCGTAAAACGCGCCTCTGCTTAGATGTGAAAACTAGAGCGTGTATGTCAGCTTTAGAAATCGTTGTTTGCACAGTGTGACGCGTTTAGCGGCGCTTCATTTGCAGACTTAAAATAGGTTGCGACATATTCCATTAGGTTTTGCCCGCGCGTATCGGTAGCGCAAGGCTTGCGCCGCGCAAGGGTCTTGCGATGTGCTGCTCAGGCATTTGGAGCGTCGGGGTCAAAGTTCAACACGTCGCGGACTGCGGCCAGTTTTTCTGCGCCAAACGTCTGCATCAGCTGAGTGTCTAGAGTGAGAAAATGAGCTCTGGCGCAGGCCATCATCCGCTCACCTTCATCTGTGAAAACAATGACGCGTTGATTGCCGAGCTCGGCGTCGGGCTGGGTCGTAAGCCAGCCGGCCGCCTCAAGGTCTTTGACTGTTTTGTGCACAGCTTGTCTCGAAATCCGCAGTCTGCGCGCCAATTCGGCTGCGAAATTTGCTCCGCAATCCAATGACCCTAAGAACGTGAGCTGACCAGATTTTAGCTCCGGAAAGCCGTCGTCGTGCAGTCTGGACAGCAGCCAGTGAACCATGCGGTCGCGAAAGGAATCTGCTGCTTGCGTGAAGGACAGCGCATGACTGTCGACCAGTTCATATCCTGCATTTGGAGACAATCTTGTAAACTCGGTTGACATGTTGTGTTCCTTCGGTATTTTGTCAACTAAGTTAACAAGGTGCGGTAAGGAATACAAATGCTACGACATGTCTTAAGAGCGAATGCTGCGTCATGCGGTGTCTTTGGTGCGATCTTCGCCTGTTTTGCCACGGGTGCCTCTGCCTTTATTGGTGATCCTCCTGTCGTTGTGTTGCAGGTTCTGGGCGTTGGTCTGTTGGTGAATGCCGTCGCATTGGTTTGGACAAGTTTGCGTACAAAGCCTGAAAGGCTTCTTATTTTGGCCTTTGCAGTGGGGGACATGGTGTGGGTCTTAGCGACTTTGGTTTTGCTGATCGGCGGAATTTGGATTTTGACGCTCAGTGGCATAGTGTGGGCTATTTGTGTTGCCATATTTGTGGGCGCTTGTGGCGCACTGCAGTGGAAGCTCGCGCCACACAAGCAATAGGGCAGGCGGCTCATTCGGGATCGGGTGTTTGTAGCCGCAAAAGCGACTCAGCGATCCCTGCGGCCATTTGTGCCCCAGCGCCGTTCGTGCCTGAGGTGCGTATAAATGTATTAAGCCCAAGGATGCTGGCCAAAAGCCCCTCTGCCACACCTGCGACATCCACCGACTTCGGTAATGCACCAGTGTCTTGCGATTCTGTCAGCGCCAATGTGAATGCGGTGCGCAGCGTGTCAAAGTATCGTTCGGATCGCGCCGCAATGTCGGGATCTGTGGCGCCGAACTCTGTCAAAGCGTTCACCATCAAACAGCCGAACCGCCCTTGCGCCGGCATCTGCTCGTCATCTGCGCGCATGTGAAAAAATGCGGCGATTCCAGCGATGCCGCGCCCATCCATCGACGCGCTGATCCACGGCAGAAGCTCATCAAGGTAGTGATCAAGGGTCATCAGAAACAACGCTTTCTTGCCCCCGTATGTCGTTTGCAAGGTGAATCTGGTGATGCCGCTTCGCTCCTCCAGATCGCGCGTGCTCATGCCTGCGTAACCGCATTCCATGAAGGCGAGGCCCGCCGCGCGCAGGGCTGTTTCACTATCAAGTTTCCGTGATCTGGCCAAAATTACATACCCATCTCTTGACGTCTATCCAATTGACTAGATAAATCTATCCAATCGACTAGATACTACTCACTTGAACGCCTAAATGCAACTCCCCGCGACGCTACGGCGCCAAAGCCCAACACGTCGCAAGTTAAAAGAGAGAATACCGATGACACCTATCGCAGCACTTTGCGCCTACGCCGTGATCTCCATCGCGATGATCGGATTTCAGATCATGTACACCTATGCCACGCAGGGCTTCGGTTTTGGGTTCTCTGCCAATCGACCCGCAGTGCCGCTGTCTGCCTTTGGGGTTCGGGTCGGTCGGGCTGTGCAAAACCAAACCGAAAGCGCCGCCTATATTGTGCCTGTACTGGTCGCTGCTCAGTTTCTTGGCCTCACGGACAGTACCACCTCGACATTGCTCCTTTTGATCGTTCTGGGCAGGGCTGCCTTTGCCATTCTGTACTACACCGGCATTCCGTTTGTCCGTGTGCCGGCGTTTGTTTGCGGCACAATGCCGAGCTTGTACCTTGCGGTGGTGATGTTGATGACTGCGGCCGCGTGACATTCGTCAACCGAACATGCATATGCTAACAACGCCCCAACATTCTTCCCGTCAGGAGCCCTCACTTGTGTGATCTCACTCTCAGCTGCCAGTGTGGCACCGTCAAAGGCATCGCGAAAACAGTGACGCCATCTTCAAGCAATCGAGTGGTCTGTTATTGCAGCGATTGTCAGGCATTTGCGCGTGAACTCGGTGCGGAAGATCGTGTGTTGAATGAATTTGGGGGAACCGAGCTTTTCCAACTCGCACCCGCGCGGGTGCAGTTGACCCAAGGTCATGACCATATCGCTTGTTTGCATATATCCGAGAAGGGGACTTTTCGATGGTACGCGGCGTGCTGCAATACGCCGATTGGGAACACCGTTTCGCCCAAATTCCCAATGATTGGACTTATCCATGCTTTTGTCGAAACGGATCTGGAGACAAAAGCCGAAGACCTCGGGCCTGTGCGGGCGCATTGTCAAACCCAATACGCTTGGGACAATTGGCCATCGGATCAAAAACGCAACGCATTCCCGCTTGGCATATCCCTTAGGTTGATGGGTCTGGTCTTAAGTTGGAAGCTGCGCGGGCGCGGCAGTCCCAATCCGCTGTTCACCCAAGCGGGCGCACCAATAGCACAGCCGCGCAAAGTTGAGCGCAAAGCGTAAACCATTCAGCACAGGCCGGCGAACTGTGGGCCTGTGCCGTCACAGGCAACCACACAGGGCATTGTGGCGCCGCCACCGATATTTGCACAAATCGTGGCGGTGAAACGATAGAAACCCCTACAAATCGGCTCATAAACGGCGACCATGGGCGCGGTCTGTGGAATCGTCTTGCATGCGCGCAAATGACACCCTAGAAGAACCCCTGATTTATAAGGCTGCCTCATGGGTGGTCTGAGGATGACGTAAAGTCTAGACGAACAATAAAGGACGCCAACATGCAGGTCACCGAGACCCTCAACGAAGGTCTGAAGCGCGGCTATCAGATCACTATCACTGCAGCTCAGCTTGACGAAAAAGTAAACGCAAAGCTCAAAGAAGCGCAGCCAGAAATCGAAATGAAGGGTTTCCGCAAAGGCAAAGTGCCTATGGCGATGCTCAAAAAGCAATTCGGTCCAAAAGTTCTTGGCGAAGCGATGCAAGAATCTGTTGATGCGGCTATGTCCGATCACTTTGAAACATCCGGCGACCGCCCTGCGGGCCAGCCAGACGTCAAAATGGACGGCGGCGAAGACTGGAAAGAAGGCGACGACGTTGTTGTTAACGTGACATACGAAGCGCTTCCAGAAATTCCAGAGGCTGATCTGTCCGACGTGAAACTCGAAAAACTCGTTGTGAAAGCCACAGACGAAGAAGTGAACGAAGCCCTCGCAAACCTCGCGAAAACAGCTCAGAACTTCGAAACCAAAGACGGCGAAGCGGCTGACGGCGACCAAGTTGTGTTTGACTTCTTGGGCAAAGTTGACGGCGAAGCATTCGACGGTGGCGCAGCTGAAGATTACCCACTCGTTTTGGGGTCCGGCTCTTTCATCCCAGGCTTTGAAGAGCAGCTCGTAGGCTCAAAAGCTGGCGAAGAGAAAAACGTCGAAGTGACATTCCCTGAGGAATACGGCGCAGAAAACCTTGCTGGCAAAGCTGCTGTTTTCGAATGCAAAATCAAAGAGGTGAAAGCCCCTGCAGATGCTGCAATCGATGACGAATTGGCCAAAAAATTCGGCGCAGAAGATCTTGCAGCTTTGACAGCTCAAGTATCCGAGCGTCTTGAAGGCGAATACGCTGGTGCGTCTCGCGCGATCATGAAGCGTGCGCTTCTTGACCAGCTCGACGGCAAAGTGTCTTTCGAACTTCCACCGTCACTGGTCGAAGCTGAAGCGAACCAAATCGCGCACCAGCTGTGGCACGAAGACAACCCAGAAGTTGAAGGTCACGATCACCCTGAGATCGAGACAACTGAAGAGCACACGTCTTTGGCTGAACGCCGCGTGCGTTTGGGTCTCTTGTTGGCTGACCTCGGTCAGAAACAAGAAATCGAAGTTACAGATGCTGAGCTGACACAAGCGGTTATGAACCAAGCGCGTCAGTACCCAGGTCAAGAGCGTCAGTTCTTTGAATTCGTTCAACAAAACCCACAAATGCGCCAGCAACTCCAAGCGCCAATCTTTGAAGACAAAGTTGTCGACTGGATCGCTGAAAACGCTGACGTGACAGAAAAAGAAGTCTCTAAAGAAGACCTCGAAAAAGCTGTCGAAGCGCTCGACGACGCATAACCGCGAGGCGCGGTGGCCAGTATTGATACCGCGATGATAGGTTGTTAGAAATTAAGGCCGCTCCTTTTGTTAGGGGCGGCCTTTTTTTATAGGGTAATTTTAACTTCGGCGTTGGTGCGCTGGTGGCTATAAATCTATCCAGTTTGAGTTGAGGGTCGACCTGTTGGTCGAACCGTCGCGGGGCCTTAGCTACGCAGCCCCGTTTCATACAAAAGCCCAAGCCGCTTAGCCTCATAGTAATAGCCGCGCGCGTACCAGCCCATAGCGTCTTCAATATCACCGCCAGACACCAAATAGGCGCCCTTGAGATATTTGCCCGCGTATTTCAGGTTCACATCTGGATCTAGCAATGACTCTGGGGAACCGCGATGGCCCATGGTGCGTGCGGTCTGGGGGAGGATTTGCAGCAATCCCCAGTACGGCCCATTGCGCGCCCACGGGCGGTGCGTGCTTTCGCGTACGGCTTGGCGATGGACCAACTCGCGCGGGATGTCATAAAAATCAGCCCATTTGTTGATCAATGCGCGCAGCTCAGGCGTCTCATTTGGAAACAAGGGCGGGTTATACCCACGTCGTGAGACGTTCTTGTCCCGACGCCCACAGGCCGCCAGTGCCAAAGCGGATAACATAAAGGTACGACGGGGAAGTTGCATTTTGGTCTCCTGATTAGATGTTCAGATACTGACCCAATCCGCCCGTAAGCAAAAGTGCCAATCTGGTCAAAAGCAAAAGGCCGCCCAATGACGGACGGCCTTTGATCTTTTCTTATGAGTTGCCAGAAGTTTAAAGCAGCCCTTGGCAGAGGATCATCACCACGCCAGCAATAACGATAAAGCCAAAGTCAATCGCGATTGCTTCGTTGGACTTTTTCACAAATGCCCCTGCAGAGGTCACAAACAACGCCGCCGCAAGGATGGCGAAGAGGGCGGTGAACAAGGCGCTTGTGGTGGCAGTGATGCCCACAACGATTGAGAGGGTCAGAAGAGCGACAAATTGCGCGACCATGGCAAAGATAGGCATGGAACTGGCTGACCCAAGTTCGACGCCAGAGCCCTCGGCCCATTTTTTGCCGAAGAGCGGCCCGTACCAAATCCAGCCGACCAAAAACGCCACAATGGCGCCGACAATGACAGCAAGAATGTTGAAAGGTTCCACTGTGGTTTCCATGATGTAGGTCCTTCGGATTGTGAGTGTTGTCTTAGAATGTCACGCAAAGGGCCTCAAAAGCAATGACAGAGCTTTCCCGTGCAATGCTCGCCAGTTCGCTCGGGGCAGGGCGTTTGGCTGCGCGCATAAAAAAAGGCCCCGCACAAGCGAGGCCTTTCTAATACGTAACTGCGCAGGAAGATTACTCTTCTTCAGCAGCCTCAGCTGTTTCAGCAGCAGGTGCTTCGTCGTCACCAAAGTCTTCGTCAGCGGCTGCGCCGATTTCGTCGAACAATTCGGAGATTTCGAATTCAGCTTCTGCTTCAGCTTCTGCTGCGAGTTGCTGAATGGATTTACCTTCAGCTTGCAGTTCAGCTTCTTCAGTGGAGCGTGCAACGTTCAGAACGATGGTTGCTTCAACTTCAGCGTGAAGAACAACAGCAACTTCGTGAAGACCCAAATCTTTGATTGGAGCTTTCAAAGCAACCTGTTTGCGATCCACTGTGAAGCCTTCAGCTTCAGCAGCTTCAGCCGCGTCACGAGGTGTGACGGAACCGTAGAGCGCACCAGAGTCAGACGCAGAGCGAATGATAACGAACTGCTGTCCGTCCAATTTCGCAGCAGCTGCTTCTGCTTCTTTTTTGGTCTCTAAGTTACGTGCTTCAAGCTGAACTTTTTGTGCTTCGAAAGATGCGATGTTTGCATCGTTCGCACGAAGAGCTTTTGCTTGTGGCAACAAGAAGTTGCGCGCGTAGCCGTCTTTTACTGCAACAACATCGCCCATTTGGCCGAGTTTTGCGACGCGTTCAAGAAGGATAACTTTCATTGTATAAGCCCCTTACTTAACAGCGTATGGCAGAAGCGCGAGGAAACGAGCGCGTTTGATGGCACGAGCCAATTCACGCTGTTTTTTCGCAGATACTGCAGTGATACGGGATGGAACGATTTTGCCACGCTCAGAGATGTAGCGTTGCAAAAGACGTGTGTCTTTGTAATCGATCGCAGGTGCATTGTCGCCAGAGAATGGGCAGACTTTGCGGCGGCGGAAGAATGGTTTAGCGGCCATGATGTGGTCCTTTCCTTAGCTGACGATTAACGACGTTCACGGCGCGGTTCGCGCTCGTCACGTTTTTGCATCTGAACGGATGGACCTTCAGCGTGCTCGTCAACTTTGATGGTCAAGATACGCATCACGTCGTCGTGCAGGCGCATAAGGCGTTCCATTTCAAGAATACCAGCAGAAGGGGACTCAGTACGCATGAACGCGTAGTGACCTTTGCGGTTCTTGTTGATTTTGTAGGCCATCGTTTTGACGCCCCAGTATTCAGAGAAAACGACTTTGCCGCCGTTGTCTGCAAGAACAGTTGAGAAGTGCTCAACAAGGCTCTCGGCTTGTGCGTTGGACAAGTCCTGACGCGAAATGAAGACATGCTCGTATAGTGGCATGAGAGCTCCAGTGCTATTAAAGCGCATTTCATAGGTCCGAGCATTTTCCGTTTCCACGTGCTCGACCACGAGAGACTGCGCTGGTTCATATCAGTGCGGAACGGATGTGCCCTTATACGGGCCAAACGCAAGAACGCAAGGGGTTTGCGGCCCTTTTGAGCGTCTTATTGCGCGGTTTTTCAAGTGTCATTAAATTTAGCATCTGTTTCGATTGCATTTGACGATGTCCGCCGCGTTTCCAACGGTGTTTTGCACCCAAATGAGCTGAAAACAATGGGGTTTTGGCGCCCGTTTGACTTGCCGTAGGCGGCGCAGATCGTTAGACCCGTTAGAACAGGTCGTTATGGCCTCGTTCATTGAGAAACGCAGTTGAACAAACGCAGTATAAAAACACAGGGGCAAAATGATGCGCGCATTGGTTTTTCCAGGGCAGGGTGCCCAAACGATTGGTATGGGCAAGGCACTTGCAGAGGCTTACCCAGAAGCGAAAGCTGTTTTTGATGAAGTGGATGACGCACTTGGTGAAAAACTGTCCGCCCTTGTTTGGGAAGGTGACGCGGAGACGTTGACGCTGACGCAAAACGCACAACCCGCTTTGATGGCGACATCATTGGCGGCGATGCGCGCCCTTGAAGCTGAAGGCTTGGGGCTTGAGCAGGCGTCATATGTGGCGGGGCATTCGCTTGGTGAATATTCCGCTTTGGCCGCCGCTGGGGCGTTGACCATTGCTGACACGGCACGTTTGTTGCGCACACGTGGTTTGGCAATGCAGCAGGCTGTGCCCGTTGGCGTTGGCGCTATGGCGGCTTTGCTTGGCCTCGATTTCGAGACTGTGAAAGAGGTTGCCGATGAAGCTGCTGAGGACGGCGAAGTTGTGCAGGCGGCCAACGACAATGATCCAGGTCAGGTTGTTGTGTCAGGACATAAAGCTGCCGTTGAACGCGCCTGCGAGATTGCCAAAGCCAAAGGCGCAAAACGCGCTGTCTTGTTGCCAGTCTCCGCACCGTTCCATTGTGCATTGATGGAGCCTGCCGCGAAGGTGATGGCGGAAGCGCTTGATGATGTTGATATTTTGACGCCAAGCGTGCCTTTGGTTGCCAATGTCCGCGCCGCGGCTGTGACAGATCCCGCGGTGATCCGTTCGCTTTTGGTTGAGCAGGTGACTGGATCCGTGCGCTGGCGCGAAAGCGTCGGCTTTATGGCTGAAAACGGTGTGACTGAGATCTTTGAGGTGGGCGCGGGCAAAGCGCTGTCAGGCATGATCCGCCGCATCGAACGCTCAATCGCTTGTAGTGCTGTTGGCTCGCCCGACGATATCGCCAAGCTCAAAGGCTAGTCCGAAAAAAACATAGAACGAGGGCTTCGAGCCTTTTCTGAGGAAGGAATATTACATGTTTGATCTTACAGGTAAAAACGCACTTATCACTGGCGCGTCTGGTGGCATCGGTGGCGAAATCGCCAAGGCACTGCACGCGGCTGGCGCAACCGTTGGTCTGTCTGGCACGCGCGTTGAACCGCTCGAAGCTTTGGCGGCTGAACTTGGCGAGCGCGCGCATGTTTTGCCGTGCAATTTGAGCGATAAAGACAGTGTTGTGGCATTGCCGAAAGCGGCAGCAGAAGCCATGGGGTCTGTTGATATTTTGGTAAACAACGCAGGTATCACCCGCGACAACTTGTTTATGCGCATGTCAGATGACGAGTGGGACAGTGTTTTGAACGTGAACCTCACATCTACCATGCGTCTGTGTAAGGGCGTTCTGCGTCCGATGATGAAGGCGCGTTGGGGCCGGATCATCAACATCTCAAGCATCGTGGGCGCGACAGGTAACCCTGGTCAGGGCAACTATGCGGCGTCTAAAGCGGGCGTTGTGGGCATGTCGAAGTCATTGGCCTACGAAGTCGCATCGCGCGGGATCACTGTAAACTGTGTGGCACCGGGTTTTATCGCCACTGCGATGACAGACAAGTTGACTGATGATCAAAAAGAGAAAATCAACACGCAGATTCCTGCTGCCCGCATGGGGACGCCCAAAGAAATCGCAGCCTCTGTGCTATATCTTGCTTCTGACGAAGCGGGCTACACCACCGGCGCGACGGTTCACGTCAATGGCGGTATGGCAATGCTCTAAGGCTTTTATGGTTTAAGGGCGCAACGGTGTCTGAAACCGTCAGCGAGATGCTCCTATAAGGACTGTCGGTTTTGCGGAAATTTTCAGACCTGCCCTTGAACCATAGCTGCTATGTGCTCAAATCAGTACAAATCGTTTGCCACTGGTAAACTTTGTGCTATTAGCACGCAAGAATTCGCAGTGGGGACACTTTGTCGCCGCGATAAAGTTCCGTAGGTTCCAATTGGGAGCTGCGGTGTTTTGAAAGGCCCGAGGGCCACTTTAAGCTGGGCATCGGGTCCACAAACTATGAGGAAATATCATGAGCGACATTTCAGATCGTGTAAAAAAGATCGTTGTTGAGCATCTCGACGTCGAAGAAGACAAAGTAACAGAGACAGCGTCTTTCATCGACGACCTTGGCGCAGACAGCCTTGACACTGTTGAGCTGGTTATGGCGTTCGAAGAAGAATTCGGCATTGAAATCCCAGACGATGCAGCTGAAACAATCCAAACATTCGGCGATGCAGTTAAATTCATCACTGAAGCTTCCTAAGTTTACCACTTAGATAGGTTTAAATGCGGCGTCCTTCGGGGCGCCGTTTTTGTTTCAATACTATAGATTGGTCGGGCGCGAACAGATTCGGCGTGATACACTGCCGATATGCGAAAACGCGCCACATATATTGCAATTCTTTGAAAAGCGTCGATATCTGGTTGGTAAAGACCAACTGATTTTGCGTCTGAACTGCGGCGGGGTCTTTCATCACTCGCCAAGGGCGTGTATTGATAAAGCGATCAAAAATGAGGGGGCCGAAATGCGCCGAGTAGTTGTCACAGGACTTGGAATGGTATCACCACTTGCGTGTGGTGTTGAGGAAACTTGGACACGTTTGCTGGCAGGTGAATCCGCCGCAGGCACAATCCAACGATTTGATGCGAGCCATCTGGGCACGGATTACGCTTGCGAAGTAAAGCGCGGCGACGGCACAGACGGCACATTCAATCCGAGCGATTGGATGGCTCCAAAAGAGCAAAAGAAAGTCGATGACTTTATTTTGTTCGGTGTCGCGGCTGCAGAACAGGCTTTGACTGACGCCGATTGGAAGCCTGAGGGCGAAGAAGATTTGCTGCGTACTGGCGTTTTGCTTGGCTCAGGCATCGGTGGATTGTCATCAATTGCGGACACCGCGATTATACTGAAGGAAAAAGGCCCACGCCGTGTATCGCCGTTCTTTATTCCCGGCTCATTGATCAACCTGATTTCTGGTCAAGTCTCTATCAAGTACGGTTTCAAAGGCCCGAATCATTCTGTTGTGACAGCCTGTTCAACAGGGGCGCATGCCATCGGCGATGCGGCGCGTTTGATCCAATGGGGCGATGCAGAGGTGATGGTTGCAGGCGGTGCGGAAGCGGCGATCTGTGAGATTGGCATCGCGGGCTTTAACGCATGTAAAGCGCTATCCACCAAACGCAGCGATGACCCAAAATCGGCTTCACGTCCTTACGACGAAGACCGCGATGGGTTCGTCATGGGTGAGGGCGCTGGCGTCGTTGTATTGGAAGAATTTGAGCACGCGAAAGCACGGGGCGCGAAAATTTACGCCGAAGTTGTTGGCTACGGCCTGTCTGGCGACGCGTACCACATTACGGCACCTGCCTCTGATGGTGACGGCGGTTTCCGCGCGATGAAAGCCGCGCTGGACCGTGCGGGCCTTGAACCATCCGATGTGGATTACATCAATGCGCATGGTACATCGACCATGGCCGATACGATTGAACTTGGCGCCGTTGAGCGTCTGCTGGGCGATGCCGCAAGCAAGGCGACAATGTCGTCGACAAAATCATCTATTGGTCACCTGTTGGGCGCTGCGGGCGCGGTTGAGGCGATTTTCTCAATCTTGGCCATTCGCGACCAGGTTGCGCCGCCAACGATCAACTTGGACAACCCAGCTGTTGAGTCCAAATTGGACCTTGCTCCAAACAAAAAAGTTGAACGCGAAATCAATGTCGCTTTGTCCAATTCCTTTGGGTTTGGCGGCACAAATGCGTCGTTGGTGCTTAAGAAGGTTACCGACTGATGTGGCGAGCCATCGCTTCTAATGCCCTGTCTTTACTGATTGTCGCCCTTGCCATCTTGGCAGGGGTGATTGCATGGGGCAAAGGGCAATACACGGCCGAAGGTCCGCTGACCTCGGCGATTTGTCTTCGGGTTGAACCCGGATCGAACATGACCCGTGTATCCAAACAATTGGAACGCCAAGGGGCTGTATCCAACGGTTCGATCTTTCGTATCGGTGCGGATTACATGGACAAAGGCAGTCTGCTTAAAGCGGGCGCGTTTTTGATCCCTGAAAAAGCCTCAATGACAGAGATCGTAGACATTGTGACACGCGGCGGTGCCTCAAGCTGTGGCACGGAGATCGTGTACCGGATCGGCGTCAATCGCACAGATGTTTTGGTGCGTGAACTCGATCCTGCGACAGGATCTTATGCGAAGGTGGCTGATTTTTACCCTGATGTGACAGGCAATGAAGCGACAGAGGTGCCGGCAGAGTACATCAAAATGCGCGATGCCAGCGACACGCGGTACCGCATTTCTGTGGCTGAGGGCACAACTGTGTGGCGTGTCCTTGAAAGTCTCAAAGGCGTTGATTTTATTTCTGGGTCTATTGAAGATGATGAAAAGCCAGTCGAGGGCTCATTGGCCCCTGACAGCTATGAAGTCAAAGTGGGCTCTGATGTTGATGACTTGGTGGCACGTATGGTGGCGACACAGGACAAACGCATTGCTGAGATTTGGGCAAAACGTACAGATGATTTGCCGATTTCTTCGCCCGAAGAAATGCTCGTTTTGGCGTCTATCATTGAAAAAGAAACCGGCGTTCCAACAGAGCGCCGCCAAGTGGCAAGCGTTTTTGTAAACCGGTTGAATCAGGGTATGAGGCTGCAAACGGATCCGACAGTTGTGTATGACGCATCCGAAGGCAGAGGTGTTTTGGGCCGTGGTTTGCGCCGGTCTGAACTGCAAGGCAATACGCCTCACAATACATATGTGATTCCGGGGCTGCCCCCGAGCCCGATCGCCAACCCTGGTTTGGCATCTCTTGAGGCCGCCGTGGATCCCGATGAAACGCCGTATATCTTCTTTGTGGCAGATGGAACCGGTGGTCATGCCTTTGCTGTGACCTTGGCGGACCATAACGCAAATGTCGCGAAGTGGCGCGAGATTGAAAAAGCGAAACAGTAAATGAATCGCAGAAAACGGATCATAAGGGGGCGCACATTTGATGCGCCCCTTTGCATTTGAAAGGCATATTGATGCAATCCATCGGTATCTTTGTGGCGACCGTTTTGGTCGCCGCACTTCTGCTCTGGCCACGACTGTCACGTGCGCCGCTTTGGCGCGCGTCTGTTACGCCGTTGGCCTCTATCATTGGCAGTGGTTTTTTGGTTTTAGGGCCCATTCTGGCGCTGTCATATGGTGCGTGGACACCTGTTGCGATGGCGGCGCTGTGCGCAGCATCATACGCCATTGGCGCAGCAATTCGGTACAATATCATGTCATTGGAACGCGTTGCGCATGGCCCTAAGTCGGCACGTGTTGAAACACTCGCGTCTTGGGTACTGGCCTTCGCCTATATTGTGTCTGTGGCCTATTACCTCAATTTGCTCGGGGCCTTTGCGGTCAGCTTGACGCCGTGGGACTCAGCGTTGGCTGGTCGGTACGTGACCTCGGCAGTGTATGCGTTGATCTTGATTGTCGGCTGGACCAAAGGATTTCGTGCGCTTGAAAGGCTTGAACAAATTTCAGTCGGTCTCAAGCTGTCGATTATCGGCGGATTATTGTTTGGTCTGGGCTGGTTCTTTGCGGGGACTGCGCAAAATGGCGCGCTTGTTTTGGCGCCTGCCTCCACAACGGGTTGGGCGGGCATCGGATTGTTGTTCGGGCTTTTGGTCACGGTACAAGGGTTCGAAACCTCACGGTATTTGGGCCAAACCTATGATGCTCAAACGCGCGTCAAATCCATGCGCGTTGCGCAATGGGTCTCGACCACGATCTATATGATTTACGTCGTTTTCATCGCTTATGTTTTTCATTCCAACGACATCGAAACGTCGGAGACCGCCATCATTGACATGATGGCATTGGTCGCGCCTTTGTTGCCGCTTATGTTGGTGGTCGCTGCTTTGGCGGCGCAGTTTTCCGCGGCCGTGGCCGATACGTCTGGCGCGGGGGGATTGATCTCTGAGCTGACGCGCGGGCGGGTGCCAGTCAAAATTGGCTATGGGATTTTGGTCGCCTTTGGGATCGCGATCACTTGGGGCGCTGATGTATTTCAGATCATTTCTTGGGCGTCCAAAGCTTTCGCTGCTTATTATGCCTTACAAGCTGCCATCGCAGCGGGGCTTGCCCGACGTGATGGCAAAGGGCGGGGGACAGTGCTTGCCTTTGGCGCCATCGCAGCGCTGGCAGCTGCCGCCGCGCTACTGGGCTCGGCCGTGGAATAGGGCGCAAGCTTAAGCGCTTAGTGCAGGCCTTCGGTTTCGATGTGCACAAATTCGCCGCAATGCTTGCAATGTACTGCGTCCGCATCGTGCAGGCGCAGGCCGCATGTGCTGCATTGCACTTTGACCTTTGACGGGCGGAACAGCACTTGCGCGAGACGTAAGAACAAGGTCACCCCAAAGAACATCACCGCAATCGACACCATGCGGCCCGATGTGCCCTCAAGCGTGATGTCGCCAAAGCCGGTTGTCGTGAGGGTGGTGATGGTGAAATACAGCGCGTCCGCATAGTTGCGAATATGGGGGTTGTGGCCATGCTCAAGCGCATAGATCAGTCCTGTGGTGACGAAAATGAACACCGCGAGATTGATCAGGGCAACAATGACTTCTTCGTGTTTGCGAAAAAGTTTAAAGTCCACGCGGAGCCGGTTCATCAGTTGATAGGTGTGCAGCAGCCGCAGCGTGCGCAGAATTCTCAGGAACCCAAGGCCTTCGCCCGCAAGAGGGGCGAGAAACGACACCATCGCGGCAATATCTGCCAATGTGGACAGGCGCGTGAGGTAGAAGAGCTTCTTCTTGGCGACGAAAACCCGTGACGCGAAGTCGAGCAAGATTAAGGCGCCAAACATCAAATCGGCGTACCCAATCCAATCTTCGCGCGTGATAAATGACGTCATAATCACAAAGCAAATCGTTGTGAGGTCAAACGCCAATAGCGCGTAACGAAACCTATGCGCGCGGACGGTCGTGCCTTCGTAAAGTTCGTGAAGAAGGGTGGAGAGTTTTCCCGACATAATGTGCCTTGAGTTTGAGCCTAAGGCGTTGATGAGGGAAAGGTGTTTTGTTTTCAAGTCAATTGCACGGCAAGCCGTTGCACTCGGGGGCAATATGTTAGCATAAATGTGGGCGGGCGTGCGCGTAGCGCGCCAAATGGAGGACGACCTATGCCGCGTTGGAACGCTGATACTCAAAACCCCGGACCCTTGCTTCCAACCGAGCTTCCAAAGCCCTTACCCCATGATCAAGGTGCGCGCGGTGAAAGGTGATTGGCATTAGCATTCACGCCACAGCAAAGATTCAAGCAACAATCCTATGTCAAAAATTATCGGTTTTGCCGAGGCTCAGGGGTTTGATTATCTGGTCGTCACCGACCACGACGTACATGTTGCTGGGGCTGTCGCCGCGCGCACATGGGCCGACCCTGACTATCGTTCAGACAGTGTGCTGCTGTATTATGGGGCGGAGCTTACGGCGCCGCGTGGCCATGTGAACTTCTTTGCGCCCGAACCATACGACCACCAACGGATTTTCGACGCTCGCAATGCGCGCGACTGGACTTTGCTGGCGCTCAAAGAAGAGATGGGATTGCACCTATCTGCCAACCACCCCAACAAAAGCAATCATTACGGGTACTCCTTTGATATTGCTGATTTAATTGAGGTTTGGAACACAAGTCAGTGGTCAGTGAACATTCCCAATGTGCGCATTTGGGACGATATGCTGTTGTCTGGGCGGATGCTCGGTGCGCGCGGTGGCAGTGATAGCCATCACGGACGCCCTGAGGGAGATGACGTGATCGCAGAGCGGAGTTTTGAGGCAGAGGTGAACTACGTTGGAACGCCGACGACATGGATCTTTGCCAAATCTCGTACCAAGGAAGACATCCTCATCGCTCTGGAGCAGGGGCGCGCGTCCATCAGTGCCAATCCAAACAATCCAAGGGTCGAGCTCTTTGCATCCTT
>NZ_JBDMZG010000096.1:0-25246 GCF_039769035.1 Pacificibacter sp. | reverse complement strand
GACAAATTCCCGTCGCTGAGCCAACCCGAGCCTGCCTATCACGGCTTGTGCTTTGGGGCGGCTTTAGGGCCTATGGCGTTCACATTCCACGGCATCGCCATCGGTCTGCGCGACCTCGGCATTACCATGAACCCCCAAGGCGCGCATTACACTCTGATGGGGATCGAAACCCTGTCTTTGCGCATGCAACGCCATGTGGAAAACGCCGCTAAAGTCGCCGAATGGCTGGAAAAAGACCCACGCGTTGAGGCCGTGACCTACGCAGGACTGGACTCGTCCCCTTATAAAGACCGCATGGCGCGCATCTGTCCCAAAGGCGCAGGCGGCCTGTTCACCGTGGCGCTCAAAGGCGGCTATGACGCCTGTGTGGCGACCGTGGATAAAATGGAGCTGTTCAGCCACGTGGCCAACTTGGGCGACACCCGCTCGCTTGTGATCCACCCCGCATCGACCACGCACCGCCAACTGTCCGAGGCCGAACAGCTGAAAGCCGGCGCCGCGCCAAACGTGCTGCGCCTGTCTATCGGGATTGAAGATGTGGCGGATATTATTGCTGACTTGGATCAAGCGATTCAGTAGCGCCTGTAGGATGGAAACGACGAAACCCGCTCTCGTTTGAGGGCGGGTTTTTCTATGTGAGCTTGGAGTATTGCTGTAAACTTTTTGCTAAATCAAGTTTGCTGTACTCAATGACGGCGTTGCGATCTTAAACAAATTTTAGGTTTCTTGAGTGACAATGGCACCAATGTATGCGTAACTTTCGACAACGGTAGCAAGTGTTGCGTATTGACTCGCAAGGCACTTGACTTTGAGAAGCCAGTCCTGCATAAAGTACTCGAGGCGCAAGCTTGTATTGCCCTCTTTCCGAGGCCCGCGCGCAAGCGTGGGTTTTCGTGTTTTTGGAGATACTTTGACCTACGTAGTGTATTTGGACGAATTTGGGCACATTGGACCGTACATCAGCCGAACAGACCCACGTCATAATGATAGCCCTGTCTTTGGCTTGGCTGGGTTCGCGCTACCAATAGATCAAGTGCGAGGGTTCGGTACATGGTTCTACCAACGCAAACAAGACTTGCTCAAATTTGAGATCAACCGGTCAGGCCAACACCCCGCGGTCTGGGAAAAGAAGGGCGCCAGCCTCTACACAGTAACGAATGTCGAAAACTATGAAGAACTCCGTAGATTCACATTCAGGTTATTTAACAAGATAGATAAGTTAGGTGGCTTTCTCTTTCATGTTGGGGGCACAAAACCTCAATCGCCAGAAAAGCATAACCCAAACCAACTTTACCGCATTGTTTTGAGGGAAGCGATCAAACGCCTTAACCAATATTGTGAAGAGGATTGTGATCCAAATGAGAATTTCATTCTGACACTTGATGAACACGATCAGCGAGACGCCCTTATAACAGAAGCTGCCATTGCTATGTACAACCCTGCTGAACCTCGGCGATGTCTTATCGAACCACCGTTCCAGGTTGAAAGTCACCGCTACCAAACAATGCAAGCAGCTGACTGGATTGCCGGGCTAGTAGGGCGTTTGGGTGCGGTCTGGAAAGCTCCTGACGAGTTCCCAGAAAACGAGGTTTTCAGAACATATTTTGAAGACCGCTTTAATCAAAAGTCCGTTCGAAGCGGCATTCGCGGTTAGCCACGCCCCCTACTCAGCCGCCTTGGCAATCTCGGGCTTGATGTATTTGTCCATGATCTCGACTGTAATCGGCCCTGCAAAGCGGTAGGTGATTTCGCCCTCGGCGTTGACCACATAGGTCTCGGGCACGCCGTATAGCCCCCATTCCAGCGCTGTGCGGCCTGGCTCGTCTGCGCCGATGGCGGCATAGGGATTGCCGAGTTCATTTAAGAACCCGATGGCGGCCTCAGGTTTGTCCTTGTAGTTGATGCCATAGATCGTCACGCCCTCGCCTGCCATGGTCTCAAGCTGCGGGTGCTCAGCGCGGCAGGGCGCGCACCAAGAGGCCCAGTAGTTGACCAATTTGACACCGCCTGTGCGCAGCATAGCGTCATCCAGCGGCGCGAGGTCGCCAAGCGGTGTGACGCGCGCAATAGACGGCGCGTCTTTGCCCGCTTTGGCAGAAGGCAATTGATTGGGGTCTTCGCGGTTCATGCCAAAGATGAACAGGCTGGCCAGACCAACGAATAAGACGGGCGGCAAGGCCATGAGAGGGGAAAATTTAGCCATGGGTTTTGCGGCGCTCCTCGGCGGCTTGTAGACGTTTTTTCACTTTGGCAGAGCGGATCAGCGACAAGGCAATCAGTCCACCCAAAAGCGCGAATGTGATGCCGTAAGCGGCCAAAACATCGCCAGCGTATTTTCCAAGATCAGGCATCATCCCTTCACCCTTTCGCGTGTTTCAATGGCGTGCAATCGGCGCAAGCGGATTTCGGTGCGGGTGCGCAAAAGCACAAGCGCTAAGAACAGTAAGACAAAGCCTGCAAGCGCCACCAAGGCCGGATACCAAAACACATCCGCGACGTTTTCGGCCTTGTCCAAGGACAAAGACGCGCCTTGGTGCAGGCCTTGGTTCCAAAAGTTGACGGCATAGCGTGACAGCAGGGCAAACACAGAGCCCACGAGGCACAAAACCGATGTGAGATCAGCGGCTGTGTCTGGGTCTTCAATCGCTTCCCAAAGCGCTAAGTAGCCGACATAAAACAGAAAAAGGATCAAGAAAGACGTGAGACGCGGGTCCCATTCCCAGTATGTGCCCCACATCGGCTTGCCCCAAATCGCGCCTGTTGCCAAAGCGATCAGCGTCATAATCATGCCCACAGGGGCGGCAGCTTTGGCGGCCAAAGCGGACACATGATGGCGACGGATCAGCCAGATCAAAGACGCGACCAGCATCATCAGCCAAGCGTTGATGGCGATCATGGCAGAGGGCACATGGATGTAGAAAATCTTGACCGTAGACCCTTGGCGGTAGTCATCAGGGGTAAAGAAAAACCCCCAGACCAGCCCCGCCACGAACAAGGCTGCCGCAAGGATGGATATGACAGGCAGCGCTTTGTCCGTCCAAGTCATAAACTTGCGCGGATTTGCCCATTCCCAAAGTGATGCCATGTCTGTCTCTCCAATTTGACGCTCACCATATGGGCAAGCGGCGGTCTTCTCAACTCAAGTTACCGTCAGCGCAAGGAAATGCGAATAGCGGCGGCTGCGGCAAAGGGCAGCAAGGCGATGGCCCCTGCGGTGATCCCGCCCTGCATCAACAGGGGCGTGGTGACTTCGAACCCTTGCGCACCGCGCCGCACAACTTCGGCGCCGAAAATTAGCGTCGGAATATAGAGCGGCAAGACAAGCAAGCTCATCAGCAACCCACCACGTTTCAGCCCCACGGTGATGGCTGCTCCAAAGGCACCGATGAAAGACAAAGCAGGCGTGCCGATCAGCAGTGTGATAATCAGCCACTTGTAAGCTGCCATGTCCAGATGCAGCAGCACGCCCAACAATGGCGCCGCAATGACCAAAGGCAGGCCCGTGGTGATCCAATGGGCCAGCGCTTTCATAGCGACCAAGCCTTCGAGCGGCACAGGGGCGGTGGCCAGCAAATCGAGCGAGCCATCTTCATAATCCAGCGCAAAAATACGGTCGAGGGACAAAAGGCATGCGAGCAAAGCCCCAACCCATAAAACACCTGGCGCGATGGCGGCAAGCCGTTCGGAATTGGGGCCAACGCCAAAGGGCACCAGCGTCACAAGGATCAAAAAGAACCCAAGACCAAGGCCAAATCCGCCCCCGGCCCTGAGCGCTAAAATCAGATCACGCATCAACAGCCGGATCATAGGAAGGCCTCGTCAAATGCGCCGGAAATGACTGTGGGATCAGCGCGATAAGGCGTCACATCCAAGACCTGCGCCTCAAAGCCAAGGTCAATATGCGTGGCTACAATCATCGCGCCGCCCGCTGCGATGTGATCTGCAACGGCGGCGGCGAATAATGCGACAGAGGCCGCATCGAGCGACACAGTCGGTTCGTCCAACACCCACACAGGGCGGCCTGTGACCAGCAGTCGTGCGAGGCCCAAACGGCGCTTTTGGCCCGCAGACATGTTGCCCGCCATACGATCCGCCAAAGGATTAAGATCAAAGGCGTTCAGCGCAGGTGCGATATCGCCGCCGCCGTAAACACCAGACCAAAACTTCAGGTTTTCACGGGCGGTCAGCGTCGATTTCAACCCATCCGCATGGGCGGCGTAAGCCACAGCATCCTCGGCGCAAGTCACCGATCCAGTGAGCGGCCGTTGCAGCCCCGCCAGCGTACGCAAGAGCGTGGTTTTGCCCGCACCGTTGGGACCGCGCAGAACCAGAACCTCGCCGGCTTTGACTGCGAAGTTCAGCCCCTCAAGAACGGGTACGCCACCACGGGCAACGCTAAGATCAGTGACAGATAGAATGCTCATACACCCGAGCCTACAGGCAATAGCGCGCGCATCAAACGGGCAAAAGTGCCACAGCCACACGACGCCCCTCAGAGGCCAAGATATTATAGCTGCGACAAGCCGTTGGCGTGGCCATAACTTCGGCGCCAATACCAGCCGCATCCAAAGCGCTGCGCAGCGCGGGTGGCAAGTAGGCCAGCTGTTCGCCCGTGCCAAACAAGATGAAATCCACCTGATCTTTCAGCGCCAACAAAGGTGCTGCGTCATCCATGCCACCCCAAGCGGAAATATCAGCCGCCAGCATCAGCATTGCGCCTTCATGCACCTCGCCTTGGACGCGGAAAAAACCCGGTCCATAGCTGTCAATCGGCACAGCACCATCAAAGGCCATCTCGTTAATATGCATGACTGTCTCCGGCTCCTAGCGTGAATTGAGAGTGGAAAAGACCAGCGCAGGAAGCCCCGCGCTGGCCTGTAAAAATTTAAACAGCGCTGCCGTCTGTTTGGATGCCTGGGGTCGGATCTTTCTTTTCCCAGTCGCGTTTCACGCCAAGCCAGAGCAAGAACTTCGACGCCACAAAGACGGATGACCACGTACCGACAATGACACCCAAAGTCATCGCGAAGACAAAGCCACGGATCACATCACCGCCCAAGACCAGCAAAGCGATCAGAGCGATCAACGTGGTGCCAGAGGTCATGATCGTACGCGCCAAAGTTTCGTTGATCGAAAGGTTCAGCACGCCAGAGAGTTCCAGCTTTTTGTACTTGCGCAGGTTCTCACGCACGCGGTCAAACACAACCACTGTATCGTTGAGCGAGTAGCCCACGATGGTCAAAAGCGCTGCGATAATCGTCAGATCAAACTGGATCTTGAAGATCGCAAAGATCCCGATCGTAATGGCAACATCGTGCACCAAAGCGGCCACGGCCCCCAAAGCAAACTGCCATTCAAAACGCAGCCAAATGTAGAACAGCACCGCGCCAATAGCGGCCGCAACAGCCAAAATAGCGGTTTGGATCAACTCACCAGAGACCTTCGGCCCCACCGATTCCACAGAGGGGAAAGTGATGCTTGGATCAACGGCTTGCAGCGCCTCTTCGACAATTGCGATGATTTCTGGCGTGACCGCCTCCACCTCGTCTTGTGCCTCAATGCGCACCATGGCGACGTGTTGGTTTTCGTCGAAATTCGGATCAAACACTTCGGTAATGGACACATCGCCCAGCCCCAAAGGCTCCATCGCCGCACGGTAATCGGCAACGCTCACAGCGCTTTCAGATTGGGTGCGAATGGTTGTACCGCCGCGGAAATCGATCCCAAAGTTCAGCCCGAGCACCGCAAATGCGATCAAAGCTGCCGCCACAGAAGAGGCCGAAAGACCAAATGTGATTTTGGCGTATTTAAAGAAGTCGACCTTGGTGTTATCGCGCACAAGTTTCACGCCAGACAGTTTCCAGCCCTTGCGGTTCTTGCGGTGGTACCAGATCGCCACCATCGCGCGGGTCACGTAGATCGCAGTGAACACGGATGTGATGATGCCCAAAGCCAAAGTCACAGCAAAGCCCTTCACCGGACCAGAGCCCATGATGAACAAAATAGCCGCCGTGATAAAGGTGGTGATATTGGCGTCGATGATCGCAGAAAGCGCTTTTTCATAGCCCAGCTCGATCGCCCGCCCCGGCCCTTTCGAGGTTTTCAACTCTTCGCGAATACGTTCGAAAACCAACACGTTTGCATCCACGGCCATGCCGACTGTCAACACAATCCCCGCGATACCCGGCAGGGTCAGCGTCGCACCAATTGCAGACAACAAGCCAAACAAAAGTGCGACGTTGATCACCAAGGCCACATTGGCCATCATCCCGAACAGCCCGTAGGCCAGGCCCATGAACACCAAAACGGCCGCAAAGGCGACCATGGTCGCAATTTTACCTGCGGCAATGGAATCTGCGCCAAGCTCTGGTCCAATGGTGCGTTCTTCTAGGAAGTTGATCTTAGCTGGCAAAGCACCTGCGCGCAGCAAAACGGCCAGTTCCGTAGATTCCTCAACAGTGAAGTTACCAGAAATTTGACCTGAACCGCCACGAATAGCTTCGTTGATGCGCGGTGCAGAAATGACTTCGTTGTCCAATACAATGGCAAACGGAGCGCCGACATTGGCAGCCGTGTAATCGCCAAATTTACGCGCGCCCGTTGGGTTGAAGCGGAACGTCACCGCAGGCTGACCGTTTTGGTCAAACGCAGGCTGGCTGTCCGTCAATTCGTCGCCTGTCACAACGGGGCTGTCTTCCAAGATATAGTAAATGCCGTTGCCTGAAATATCAGGCGCGATGAAATTGCGCGCTCCGGGGGCTTGATCAGGATTGCTTGCCTGACCCACCACAGGATGGAACGTCAATTTCGCGGTGGTGCCGATCAAAGATTTCAGCTCAGCAGCCGACCCGATCCCTGGCACCTGAATGAGAATACGGTCATCCCCTTGGCGCTGGATCGTCGGCTCACGCGTACCGACCTCATCCACACGACGGCGAATAATTTCAAGCGACTGCTGCATCGTGCGATCGTCTGTCGCGGCTTTTTCAGCTTCAGACAGTTCAATCGTGATCACATCATTGTTCGCGCTGACGACGATGTCGTTTTGGCCAGCCGACGTCAAAGACACCACAGGGTTGGCCAAGGTGCGCACAGTCCGCAAAGCCGTTTCCATTTGGTCAGGCTTGGAAATACGCACACGCAACAACCCGTCAGGCGCATCCACGCGGCGAATGGTGCCGATGGTGTCACGCTCATCGCGCAAAGCATCACGCACAGACGGCCAATAGCCATCCATCCGCGCCTTGTAGACTTCCGTCACATTCACTTCACCCAGCAAATGCGCCCCGCCCCGCAGGTCAAGCCCGAGATTGACGACGTTCTCCGCCAGCCATGTCGGCCAAGCATCGCGCTCTGCCGCCAGTTCCGTTGTCTCTCCCGACGTCTCAATCTTGGCAATCGCCTGATTGTGCGTGTCCACGCGGTTGTAAAACGCGTTGGGCAAAGCGGCGTACAGACCTAAGGCCACAAGGCCCCAAATGACGATCCGTTTCCAAAGAGAAAAGTTGAGCATGTAACAGCCTATATGCGGGGGCGCTGCGCGATCTGTCGCGGTTGCGCGGGTTATTTATCTGGGTCTTAAACGTTCAAAGGCCCGCCGATCAGCGAGCCTTTTATATCTATGTAGAAACCTTAAGCCGCTGGCTCAGTTTTCGAAATCACGTTGGCCAATGTCCCTTTCAAAACGCGCACTTTCACGCCTTCTGCAATTTCCACTTCCAATTCGCCGTCTTCTTTAACCTTGGTCACTTTGCCCATCAGGCCACCAGCCGTCACAACCTGATCACCACGACGCACAGCGTCAATCATCGCGCGGTGCTCTTTGGCTTTCTTTTGCTGTGGGCGGATCATGAGGAAATACATGATCGCGAAAATCGCAATAAGAGGTACGAATTGCATGATTGGGTTGCCGCCTGCGCCGCCTGCGGCCTGAGCAAATGCTGGTGATACGAACATGTGTCGTCCTTTGTCAAAAACGGCGCATCTTGCGCGCCTATGTCAGTCAAAAAAGGCAGTCCCCCGCCCCTCAGTCGTCGGGCACCCTATAGGCGGCTTTTACCCTTTGCAAGCAGACCCCATAAGGAAACTAGCGGGAAACTGAAGGGTTTCTCCCGCACGTCCCAATGCTACACGCCTACAGGCCATTTACCCCACGATAAGAGCAGCTTTCCTTGCTCATATAGTTGGGGTTCTAAAGAAGTGAACTGGTCAATGAACGAAAAAATACAATTGTCGCCTCTGTGGAGCATTAAGGTACACCATATTTTCGGAAACCGCGCACCATCGGTAGCTTTGTCGGCTTTGTATTTCTCCGATCCACACTCACCGTTTTCGCCTTCGCATTCACATCACTGATTTCTCATTCGCCGCAATGGCGCGATTGATCCGCTTGCAACAATGGCTGCCGAGCGCCCAAACCCGCTTTAGCCTGCACCCGCTTGATCCTATCCGCGCCCTATTGCATAAGCGGGGCATCTAATCTCAATCCAAGGACTCCCCCGATGCATGACATCAAAGCCATTCGCGAAAATCCTGATGCTTTTGACGCCGCCATGGCGCGCCGTGGGCTGTCTGGGCTGTCATCGCAAATCTTGGACATCGATTCCGCCCGCCGTGCTTTAATTGCTGAAGCCGAAGAGGCAAAAGCCACACAGAACAAGGCCTCCAAAGAGGTGGGTGCTGCCAAAGCCCGTGGCGACGAGGACGAATTCCAACGTCTGCGCAGCCTAGTTTCTGAAAGCAAAGCCAATATCGCGCGTTTGAATGACGAAGCCAAAGCCAAAGACGCAGAGCTGACAGATTTTCTCGCCCGCATCCCCAACGTGCCAGCGCCAGACGCGCCAGACGGCAAGGATGAGGACGAGAACGTCGAGGTCAAAACGTGGGGCGATGTGCCTTCTTTTGATTTTGAACCCAAAGAACACTACGAGCTGGCGTCCGTTGCGGCCTCAATGGATTTCGAGACAGCGGCCAAGATTTCCGGTTCGCGCTTTGTGTTGTTGTCCGGCGGCGTGGCGCGCATCCACCGTGCGCTCGCACAATTCATGATCGACACCCACGTGGACGAAAACGGTCTGACCGAAGTGAACCCTCCTGTGTTGGTGCGCGACGAAGCCATGTACGGTACTGATAAGTTGCCGAAATTCGGCGAAGACAGCTACCGCACCGAAGACGACATGTGGCTGGTGCCGACCTCCGAAGTGCCGTTGACTTATATCGCCGCGGGCCATGTGATTGACGAAAGCTACCTGCCGCGCCGTTACGCCGCGCACACACTGTGTTTCCGCTCAGAGGCAGGATCAGCGGGCCGCGACACATCCGGCATGCTGCGCCAACACCAGTTCGAGAAAGTCGAAATGGTATCTGTGACGCACCCAGACGAATCCGACGCGGAACAAGCCCGCATGTTGGGTTGCGCAGAAGGCATCTTGGAAAAGCTCGGCGTGCCCTACCGCACCGTCGATCTGTGCACAGGCGACATCGGCTTCGGCGCGCGCCGCACATTCGACATCGAAGCTTGGTTGCCCGGTCAAAACGCCTACCGCGAGATTTCCTCTGTTTCCACCACAGGCGATTTCCAAGCCCGCCGCATGAACGCGCGCTTCAAGCCAGCCGACGGCGGCAAGCCTGAGTTCGTGCACACGCTCAACGGTTCTGGCTTGGCCGTGGGGCGTACATTGATTGCGGTGCTGGAAAACGGTCAAAACGCAGATGGCACAGTGACCCTGCCCGACGTCCTTGCGCCTTACTTGGGCGGCAAACTGACCTTGGGTCAGGACGGAACGCTCAGCTAAAATCAACAACTTTGATTGATAAGAACGGCGTCCATTCGGGCGCCGTTTTTATATGAGCGCAGCAGCCATCCGCGCCACATCGTCAACTTTGTCGGACATGGGCAGACGTTTAGCGAAGATGTCAGCGAGAGACACCCAAGCCGCATCCAGCGCGTCATCATCGGCGACGGGATCGCCAGACACATATTCGCACAGCACAGCGCCGAGTACGAAATGATGGGTCACGTTCCCTTGCATTTCGCGATGGATAAATTCAGCGGTATCAATAAGTTGCACAGGTTTGGCGATGATACCCGTTTCCTCATGCAATTCGCGCACAGCCGCTTCGGCAAAGGTTTCGCCGAACTCCACATGGCCCCCTGCATAGCCCCAAGTGCCCGCATCTGGCGGGTTCTTGCGCTGCACCAAAAGCGCGTCATCGCCCCGCAGCACGACGGCCAGAGCACCGAGCTTGGGCTGCTGCGCCATCACTTGGCCGCTTTGCGCGCAGCGATTTTTTCCAGCATCGGTTTGAGGTAGCGCCCCGTGTGCGAGGCCTCCACATTGGCGACCTCTTCGGGCGTACCTGTGGCCACGATCATGCCGCCGCCATCGCCGCCTTCTGGGCCGATGTCGATGATGTGGTCGGCGGTTTTGATCACGTCCAAGTTATGCTCAATCACGATCATGGAATTGCCCTGATCGACCAACTCATGCAGCACTTCGAGCAGTTTTTTCACGTCCTCGAAATGCAGGCCTGTTGTGGGCTCATCAAGGATATAGAGCGTGCGCCCCGTAGAGCGTTTCGCCAGCTCTTTGGACAGTTTCACCCGCTGCGCCTCGCCGCCCGACAGGGTCGTCGCCTGTTGGCCGACTTTGATATAACCAAGCCCCACACGCATCAGCGCGTCCATCTTGTCGCGGATGCTTGGCACGGCTTTGAAAAACTCTTGCGCGTCCTCAACAGTCATATCAAGAACATCGGCTATGCTCTTGCCTTTAAACTGAACTTCCAAGGTTTCGCGATTGTAACGCGCGCCTTTGCAGGTCTCGCATTCAACGTAAACATCGGGCAAAAAGTGCATCTCGATCTTGATCACACCATCGCCTTGGCAGGCCTCACAGCGCCCCCCTTTGACGTTGAAACTAAAGCGGCCGGGTTTATAGCCGCGCGCTTTGGATTCCGGCAAACCAGCGAACCACTCGCGGATCGGAGTGAAAGCACCGGTGTAAGTCGCAGGGTTCGAGCGCGGCGTGCGGCCGATGGGGCGTTGGTCGATATCGATGACTTTGTCGAGGTGCTCCAAGCCCTTGATCGCCTCGCAAGGCGCAGGGGTTTGCCGCGCACCGTTCAATCGCATAGAGGCGGTTTTAAACAAGGTTTCCAACGTCAAAGTGGATTTGCCGCCGCCAGACACGCCTGAGACCACAACAAACTGCCCCAGCGGAAATTCAGCAGTGACGTTTTTCAGATTGTTGCCCGTGGCCTTGACCACTTTGATCTTTTTCTTATTGCCCTTACGGCGCACTTCAGGGATCGGCACCTCGCGTTTGCCGGTCAGATAATCGCCCGTGATCGACCCTTTGGCCTTTTCAATCTGCTTCGGCGTGCCTTTGGCCACCACCTGCCCGCCATGAACACCAGCCCCTGGGCCGATATCGAACACATAGTCCGCCTCGCGGATCATGTCCTCGTCATGTTCGACCACAATCACCGTATTGCCTTGATTGCGCAGGTTTTTCAGCGTGCCGATCAGGCGATCATTGTCGCGCTGATGCAAGCCGATGGAGGGCTCATCGAGCACGTAAAGCACGCCTTGCAAGCCTGATCCGATTTGCGAAGCCAGACGAATACGTTGGCTTTCACCGCCAGAAAGCGTGCCCGAATTGCGCGACAAAGACAGGTACTCAAGCCCCACATTGTTCAAAAACCCAAGCCGTTCGCGGATTTCTTTGATGATGGCTTTGGCGATTTCCTGCTTTTGCTTGCTCAGGCTGTCGTTGATGCCATCGATCCACACGTAGGCTTCCTTGATAGACATCTGCACCACTTCGCCTGCATGCAACCGCGCCGCTTCGGGGCCAATTTTCACCGCCAAAGCTTCGGGACGCAGACGGAAGCCATTGCAATGGCCACAGTGGCGGTTGTTTTGGTAGCGTTCAAATTCTTCGCGAATCCAGTTGGAATCCGTCTCGCGGTAACGGCGCTCCATGTTGGGGATCACACCCTCAAAAGAGCGCGTGACCTCATAAACGCGGCCGCCTTCGTCGTAGCGGAATTTGATTTCTTCCTCGCCGGAGCCGTATAAAAAAACCTGCTTCACATGGGCTGGAATGTCTTTCCACGGAGATGAAGCCTTGAATTCATAATGTTCTGCGATGGCCTCGATCGTTTGGCGGAAATAGGGGGATTTTCCTTTGCGCCACGGGGCGATCGCACCGTCATAGACCTTGAGCGTGGCGTCAGGCACCACGAGGCGTTCATCAAAAAACAGCTCGACCCCGAGCCCATCACATTTCGGGCAGGCCCCGAATGGCGCGTTAAAGGAAAACAGCCGCGGTTCGATTTCAGGGATGGTAAAACCAGACACCGGACAAGCGAAGTTTTCGGAAAATGTCAGGCGCTCCACCTCGCCTTCGCCCTCCCGCGGGGCGGTTTCCAAAATGGCGATGCCATCGGCCAAATCCAGCGCCGTGCGCAGGGAATCCGCCAAACGGGTTTCCAAGCCTTCACGGACGACAATACGGTCCACGACCACGTCGATGTCATGGCGATATTTTTTGTCCAAGGTGGGCGGCTCGTCGAGCTCGTAAAATTCGCCGTCGACTTTTACCCGTTGAAAGCCCTGTTTGCGTAGATCAAGGAATTCTTTGCGGTATTCGCCTTTGCGATCGCGCACGATCGGCGCAAGCAAAAACCCCCGCGTGCCCTCCGCCAGTGTCATCACGATATCGACCATATCTTGCACCTGTTGCGCCTCAATCGGGTCGCCCGTGGCGGGGCTATAAGGCGTGCCAGCGCGGGCGAACAACAGACGCAGATAATCGTAAATCTCGGTCACAGTGCCCACAGTCGAGCGCGGATTTTTCGATGTGGTTTTTTGTTCAATCGAGATCGCAGGGCTGAGACCCGCGATGTGATCCACGTCAGGTTTCCCCATCATATCAAGGAATTGACGGGCATAGGCGCTCAAGGATTCGACATAGCGCCGCTGTCCTTCGGCGTAAATCGTATCAAAGGCGAGCGAGGATTTACCCGACCCAGACAGCCCTGTGATGACAACCAATTCATCGCGTGGAATATCCACATCGATGTTCTTAAGGTTGTGCTCGCGCGCGCCTCTGACTTCGATTGATTTCAGCTCTGCCATGTGCCTGCCACCCGTATAGATTCACGCATAAATTAACGCTTTGCACATATCTAACGGGCAATCGGACATGTTCCAATAGAAAAATGAGAACATTAGGCGAACATTAACATTATCTGGGTCACATTGCTGTATGGCGCAACGCAAGACCGCGCGGCGAGATCAGAAACCTCATTTGGTGACTTGATCACAGAAATTTTGAACTAGAGGAGCTAAAAACACGACAAAACATACAATCGAAAGCACACCCTATGTTTGCCATGTTCAAGTCAGGCCCAACAATTTCAGTCCCCGAAGTCGAAGCCGGCTTACGCCAAGGCACATTGGTCTTGATCGACGTGCGAGACCCAAGCGAAATCAAGCAGTCAGGCATGGCGAAAGGGGCGATCAGTCTGCCCTTAGCCACCCTATCCATGCGCGCAAATCCGTCTTCGCCCGAATGCATTGCGGAGCTTAAATCAGGTAAAGACATTGTGCTTTATTGTGCCTCTGGTGCGCGCTCCGCTGGTGCCGCACGTATGTTGACGCAAATGGGCCATGCGCCGGTCATTAACCTCGGCGGCCTTGGCGATTGGATACAGGGCGGCGGCGACATCACGCGCGCATAAGGTCTGACAGATCTACGTTATTCGGCAGGCTCAACAGCCGCGGCCCCGTCAAAGGTCGCTTGTTCCGTGCTGGCCATTTGCCCGCCCGCGTTTGGTTCGTCTGGTCCAAAATAGATGTCTCGGCGCGCAGAAAAACGGCCCGCAATAAACCGCATAAATTCGGTGACACGTGGCACGTGGCGCAAATCAGGATGGGTCAAAATCCAAATCGGAAAGTGATCATCCAGCGCGAATTGCGGCACACGTACAAGCTTTGGATCACCGCCACCAACCAAATGGGTACAGCGCACAACGCCGTGTCCCAAATGCGCCGCAGAGATCGCGGAAATCATATCATCCGTCTTCAACGCCATGCGACAGCTGGGCATATTCGCAAACAACGTCGGCGGACAAACATTGTCCCAAGCCGTGAACCCGATATAAGGCAACGGCGTTTCTGTATCGACGCCGTCCAACACGTCCTTGTACTCTTCCAAGAACGCAGGCGAGGCAAACCACCCTGCCCGCTGCTGCACCATCATGCGGCCCCAAAGGCTTTCTTCAGGTGAACTGCTGACACGAATGGCGATATCCGCCTCGCGCTTGTGCAGATTAAGGACTTCGGTAGAGCCACAGATTTGAATGTCGATAAACGGATGCAACCGTTTGAATTCTTTTAGGTCTTCTGCGAAGTGATCCTCGGCCACGAGCGGCGGAATAGTGATCCGCAACTCGCCTTCCTCGGTCTCATCACGGGCGGCCAAAGCAATATCCAGCGCCACCATGCGAGCTTCGACTTCCTCGGCATGGGCGATGGCAACTTTACCTGCCTCTGTGGCTTGCAAGCCTGAGGCCAACCGCGTGAAAAACCGAACACCCGCGGCTTCTTCAGCCCGTGAAAGCTGGCGCGAGACAGTGGCGTGATTAACCCCAAGCACGCGCGCAGCACCAGACAGCCCGCCTTCGCGTGCCACTGCCAAAATATATCGAAGGGAATCCCAATCCGTCATAGGAAGAGCATAGGGGTGCATTTATTTGTGCACAACCCCCGCGCCCATGCTTCGCGATTAAGAACACCTACCGAACTTATGCAAGCAGCTACAACACAAACGCAAAGCGGGGTCAGATGTCCTCGGGCGTCCTGTCGCCAACCTGTTCCACAACACTGTGAAACCGCGGAAAAACGCCCGTAAAGTGGATCGGGACAACACTTAGAAGCAGTGACACCGTCACGCAAAGGATCTTGAGCCACATAGGAAGCGCGAGTTCATGACGGAAGTCCAAACTGTTCAACAAGTGGATCGCAGCGTCCCGATCATGAGAAAAAACACAAATCTGCGCGCCTCCCATTGCCACGGCAAAATTCGGGATCACGCTGTGAGACTGTGCGCCCGCTAGAAACAATGGAATGTCGGCGGCCTCAAATGCGGCTGTCAGCAACGAAAAATCGGACACACCATAGGCGCGTCCGATTTCTATCAATTGTGATGTCATATCAAAGGGCTTTCAAAATGCCCCTTAAATATGCAGCGCGCGCCCATATGCATCAAGCACGGATTCGTGCATCATTTCTGACATGGTCGGGTGCGGGAAGACGGTTTGCATCAGGTCTTCTTCGGTGGTCTCAAGCTGACGTCCGATGACATAGCCCTGGATCATCTCGGTGACTTCAGCGCCAACCATATGCGCGCCCAAAAGCTCGCCTGTGACTTCGTCAAACACGGTTTTCACAAGGCCTTCGGCTTCGCCCATGGCCACAGCTTTACCGTTGCCGATGAATGGGAATTTGCCGACTTTGACTTTGTAGCCCGCTTCTTTCGCTTTCGCTTCGGTCAGACCGACTGAGGCCACTTGTGGGTGACAGTATGTACAGCCCGCGATGGAATTTGGCTTGATCGCGTGGGCTTTAAGGCCGGCAACCAGCTCGGCCACCATAACGCCTTCATGGGACGCTTTGTGGGCCAGCCACGGCGCACCTGCGACATCACCAATCGCGAACACGCCGTCCACACCCGTGCGGCAGTATTCGTCTGTGACGATGTGCGTGCGGTCAATTTTGACGCCGAGCTCTTCGAGACCAAGGTTTTCAACATTGCCCACGATACCCACCGCGGAAATCACCGTGTCAAATTCTTGCGTTGTTGTGCCTTTGGCGTCCTCCAAATGGGCCACAACTTTGCCCGCAGAGCGGTCGAGTTTTTTGACGGTGGTTTTTTCGAGGATTTTCATGCCTTGCTTGACGAATTGCTTTTTCGCAAATGTGGAAATGTCTTTGTCTTCCACCGGCAACACGCGGTCCATGACTTCGACCACAGTCGTGTCAGCGCCGAGCGTGTTGTAGAAAGACGCAAATTCAATGCCAATCGCGCCAGAGCCGATGACCAAGAGCTTTTTCGGCATCCGAGTTGGCACAAGTGCTTGACGGTAGGCCCAAACCAGATCGCCGTCGGCCTCAAGACCAGGCAATTCACGCGCACGCGCGCCGGTGGCGACGATGATGTTTTTACCTGTCAGGGTTTCGGTGCCCTTGTCGGTTGTGACGATCACTTGGCCTTTGCCAGCCAATTTGGCCTCGCCCATGATGGACGTGATTTTGTTTTTCTTGAACAGGCCTTTGATGCCGCCATTCATTTGCTTGGCAACACCGCGTGAACGCTGGACAATAGCGTCGAGATCAAATCCGATTTTGTCTGCAGACAGGCCGTAATCTTTGGCGCGTTCCATTTGGTGATAAATCTCAGCTGAACGCAGCAACGCTTTGGTCGGGATACAGCCCCAGTTGAGACAAATGCCCCCAAGGTTTTCACGCTCAATACACGCAACGGACAGACCGAGCTGTGCTGCGCGAATTGCGGCCACATAACCACCCGGACCGGCACCGATTACAACGAGATCAAAAGATTTATCAGACATGGGGATCCTCCCGAAACCAAATTTAGTTTGAAGCTAAACTACTTTTGAAAATCGGGCAACGGGTCCTGTGCAATTGAACGCGAAAGGCCGCATCCCACCTGACGCATAGCTCAGACGGAAAACGCATAGGTCCAGTATTTTGTTATGTATTACAAGGCTTAAGCCGCTTTTGGCGACAAGCACTCAAGCGCAAAACGATACCCGCCCTTGGACAAAAACACCTTTTCTGCGGCATTTGTGGCACGCTTGAGCGCTTCGTTGCGGTATGGGAACCGCCCAAACTCACGGATCACATTGCGATGCGCCTTGGCGTGGGTGAGGTTGTCGTCGCTCGAATTCATGCGCTCTTTGAACAAACACACGTTGCGCTCTTGGTCTGTGAGGCACTCAGAATGCATCAACGGCATGTAGAAGAACTGGCGCGCAGGCACGTCAATTTTCATATCCCAGCCTTTGGAAATCGCGGCTTTCGCGGCAGCCAATGCAATGCGATCTGAAGCAAAGCTTTTGCCGTCACCGCGGAACATATTGCGCGGCATTTGATCGTTGAGAATGATGTAAGCCAAGGCCCCAGACGCGTAAGTCAGCCAAAGCGAAAATGCACCTTCTTGCGCCTTTTCCCAAGCTGGCAAAAACCGATCGCGGATTTTTGCATCAACCGCATCATTTGCAACATACCAATCTTTGGGTGAGAGCTCATCGAGCCAGAAGGACAACACTTCATCTGGTGTGACAATGGGCTTTTGCGACTTGATATAGGCCATGGGGTCTCTCCGTTATGGCGTGCCGTTACATAAAATCGTTACAATCACAGGTATTTGACGCAAGGGGAGCATTTCCCAAATCACGTCAAATTTGCAAATGTTGCGCAATTGAGACAGTTTGCGCAATGTTCGGTATACTGCGGTATATCAAACGCCTTTTTAGGCAGCATCTTCTGCCTCTTCTTCAGCCTGTTCAATCGCCCATTCCTGCGCCACTTCAGATGCAACAAGCGTTGAAGACGGCATAACCGCGACATAAGCGGCGGTTTCATCCACCGGAATTGCGGCGCGGCGCGTCATCCGCCAAGCGGCATAGCCCACGATGGACAGCATCAACACAGCTTGGATCACCCAATAGCCAGCGGGGCCAAACACGCCCATCAGCCAGCCTGCCACAACAGGACCGCCCACAGCACCAACTCCATTGATAAAGATCAGACCGCCAGAGGAGCCCGCCATATCATCAGGGTCGAGATAGTCATTGGTATGCGCAATCAGCAAAGAATAGAGCGGGGTTGCCATCCCCCCTGCTACAACAGCGACCCCGACAGCCACATAGAGATGCGTGCCAACAATACTGCCCACGACACAAGCCACACCACCAACAGCAGCCGCGCCTAAAATCACCAAACGGCGGTCCATACGATCCGATATCCAGCCAATCGGAATCTGAAAAATCACAGCACCGATAAAGATGCCCGCAATAAAGATCGACACTTCCGGCAAAGAAAAGCCTGCTTGAATGGCGTAGACCGACGACATTCCCAATTGGGCAGCAAACACGCCCCCCATCAAAAACATGCCAACACAGCCCAAGGGTGACACCTGAAATAACCGGCGCAGCGTCATGGATTTAGACGTCTCGAAAGGCGGCGTGGGCGACACTGAAAGCAAAATCGGCGCGAAAGAAATTGAGACCAATACTGACGGCACGATGAACAGGACATAACCCGATGGATCGCCAAGAGACAAAATGCCTTGCGCGATCACCATGCCGACCATCTGCACCATCATATAGGCCGACAAGGTCTTGCCGCGCATCTCGTTGGTGGTGGCATTGTTGAGCCAGCTTTCCGCCGTCACGTAAACGCCAGAGAAACAAAACCCCAACACGATGCGCAACAGGGTCCACACGATGGGGTCCGTGAGTGTTGGAAAAATGATCAAAGCCGCCGAAATGAATGAGGCCAGTGCGGCAAAGACTCGCACATGGCCGACGCGGCGGATCAAATGTGGTGTGATTTGCGAACCACCCAAAAAGCCAAGGAAATAGCCCGACATGACGATGGACAGGGCAAAGGTGGAAAACCCTTCCAAGCCGCCGCGCACCCCCAAGACCGAGCCTTGCAGGCCATTGCCGATCATCAAAAGCAACATGCCGAGCAACAATGCCGACGAAGACGCAAGAACCTGACGCATGGGGCCACCTTATGAGTTGAAACACACGGGACTGACGCGACTCACTGAGGCGTTTGCGTCCTACAGATCACCGATATCTGAGGAATTCGAACGAAGAAAGAAATTTCCCCCCCCTGACGCTGCGCCAACATCACGGTAAGGCAAGAAAGACAGGCCATTTGGCCCCTGCTCCGCGACATTTCAGCACTTTTGGCATGTCTCAAATAATATGTTCAGAAGTCCTATCCCCCCATGAAATCGTAAATTTTGCGGTTTGACAGTCCCAAATCATCGGCCTATCAAAGCCGCACCAGGGGCGCCGAAAGGCTGAGACGTACCCTTTGAACCTGAACCAGATAATGCTGGCGGAGGGAGGTGTTGCGTTCCGCTTTGTCGCGGGCGTTGTCCCTTTTTTCGACAGAAAAGGAGACAAAATGACACCGCAATCCCTTATTATTTCTCTGCGCGACCAAAACCCGTTGGTGCACTGCATGACCAATTTCGTTGCGATGAATGTCGCCGCAAATGTTGTTCTTGCCGCAGGCGCGTCGCCCGCCATGGTACACGCGCAGGACGAGATCGCTGACTTCACACCGATCTGTGGCGCGCTGACGATCAACATTGGCACGCTGTCACCTGCATGGGCCGCTAGCATGTTGGAAGCGGCACGCACTGCAGCTGACAAAAACATCCCTTGGGTGCTCGATCCTGTTGCGCATTTCATTTCGGCGTATCGCAAAAGCGTCGCTCAAGACTTGATGGCCCTGCGCCCGACAATTCTGCGCGGCAATGCGTCTGAAATCATGGCAATGGCCGGCGAAGCAGGTGCGGGCAAAGGCGCTGACAGTGGTGATAGTGTCGATGCGGCCCAAGATGCAGCGCGCGCGCTGGCGCAAAAGTTCGGCTCAGTCGTGGCCGTCACTGGTCCCGTTGATTTCGTCACGGACGGCACACGATCCGCGCAGGTCGCGGGCGGATCAGACCTTATGCCAAAAGTCACAGCATTAGGGTGTTCACAAACGGCTTTGATGGGCGCATATGCCGCCAGTGGCCCCGCGTTTGAGGCGGCTCTTGCGACCTTGGCGCATTTCAAAGTTGCAGGCACTCAAGCCGCAGAACGCGCGGACGGACCTGGCAGTTTTCAGATGCATTTCTTGGATGCTTTGGCGGCAACCCAGCCCGAAAACTTGGCAGCGGCGATCCTATGATGATGGATCTGCGGTCAAAATTGCAGCTTTATTTGGTGACAGACACGGCGCTGTGCAGCGATGTTGGCTTGGTCGAAACAGTTATGCAGGCCGTGGCTGGTGGCGTGACCATGGTGCAACTGCGCGCCAAAGACGCGACCACACTCGAACGGATTGATATGGCATGGCGACTGAAAGTCGCCCTTGCCGGCACCGGCGTGCCGTTGGTGATAAACGACGATGTCGAGGCCGCCTGTGCTGCAAATGTCGACGGCGCGCATATTGGCCAAGGCGATATGACGCCAGAGCAAGCGCGCGCCCTATTGGGGCCATCAAAAATCCTCGGGCTGTCTTGCGAAACACCGCAAACGGTCAAGGCTGCGGACACGGGGCGTGTCGACTATTTGGGGCTTGGGCCAGTTTTTGGCACGCCAACCAAATCAGATCACAAAGCACCGATTGGATTTGACGGGTTGGCGCAGCTGGTGACGCTTTCCCACGTGCCAACTGTGGCTATCGGAGGTCTAAAAGCAGACCACCAAGATCAAGTCTGGGCCACAGGTGCCGATGGTCTGGCCGTGGTGTCTGCAATTTGTGGCCAGCCAAATCCCAGACATGCCGCAGAGCAGTTCAGATCAAAAATCAGAACGTCGGAGGTACAAGCATGACCCCCAATGTTCTGAGTATTGCAGGATCTGACCCCTCAGGGGGTGCGGGCATACAAGCCGACATCAAAGCTATCTCCGCCAACGGGGCGTTTGCCATGGCGGCGCTCACGGCGCTGACCGCGCAAAACACCACCGGCGTGCAGGACATTCATCTGGTCCCCCCCGCCTTTGTGCAAAGCCAGATTACGTCAGTCTTCGACGACATTTCTGTACACGCCGTCAAAATCGGGATGATCGCCAACGCCGAAATCGCGCAGGCCGTGGCGAACGCGCTCAGCGGGCGAGACGTTCCGATTGTGCTTGATCCGGTGATGATTGCAAAAGGTGGTGCCGCATTGCTGGACCCTGATGCTGTTGGCGTTGTGCGCGATGCACTTTTGCCGATGGCTACGGTGCTGACGCCGAACCTTCCCGAAGCTGCACATTTATTGGGAACAGATGTGGCAACAACGCGCCCTGAAATGGAAACCCAAGGGCGCGCCCTTTGCGGGCTTGGATGCAAAGCCGTTTTGATGAAGGGCGGGCATTTGGACGGCGCTGAAAGCCCCGACTGCCTTGTCACAAAGGACACTGCAACGTGGTTCGAAAGTCCGCGCACTTTGACGCAAAACACGCATGGCACGGGGTGCACCCTATCGTCAGCGCTTGCCGCACAGATCGCCCAAGGCGGCGATATCGTGACTGCAGTCTCTGCGGCAAAGTCCTACGTCACCCATGCCATCGCCCAAGCAGACCGATTGCAAGTCGGCACGGGCCATGGCCCTGTCCACCATTTCGCACATTTATACGACACCTCAAAAGGAGCGTGATTATGAAATCTATTTTACTGGCGAGCGCTATTTCCATCTACGCAGCGCCACTTTGGGCGCAAGACAAAATGACACTGATGCTCGATTGGTTCGTCAACCCAGACCACGGGCCGATCATTGTCGCCCAAGAAAAAGGGTACTTCGCCGACGTCGATCTTGACGTTGAGATCATCGCCCCCGCGGACCCATCAGATCCGCCAAAATTGGTCGCAGCGGACAAGATCGACTTGGCGATTTCCTATCAGCCGCAGTTGCACATGTTCGCGCATGAAGAGCTGCCCTTGGTGCGTGTCGGCACGCTTGTGGCGACCCCACTGAATTGCCTTTTGGTACTGGCAGATGGTCCGATCACGTCTCCGCAAATACTTAAGGGGAAGAAAGTCGGTTTCTCTGTTGGTGGTGTGGAAGAGGCTGTGTTGGGCCGCGTTTTAGACACACACGGGCTGACGCTTGATGATGTGGAATTGATCAACGTGAATTGGTCGCTGTCCCCGTCGTTGATGTCTGGCCAAGTCGATGCGGTGATTGGCGCGTTTCGCAATTTTGAGTTGAACCAAATGGATATCGAAGGCGTGCCCGGGCGGTGTTTTTACGTCGAAGAAGAAGGCCTGCCGCCTTATGACGAATTGATTTATGTGGCCCACAAAGACACCATGAACCCCGATATGATCCGGCGATTTTTGGCCGCGACGCAAAAGGCGACGCAATATATCGTCAACCATCCTCAAGACAGTTGGGACATCTTTTCAAGCACCGCGCCAGAGCTGCAAGACGAGTTGAATGCGCGTGCTTGGGTCGACACTTTGCCGCGATTTGCCCTGCGCCCTGCGGCGATCGACATTGGGCGCTATGCCGCGTTCGAGACCTTTATGTATGACGCTGGCCTGATCCCAGGCATCAATCCTGTTTCCACCATCGCCATAGACGTGAGCGCGCCATGAGCCCGCATTCATATGGCGACACTTTCGCACTTTGGCGCGCTGGCAGCGGATCTGACTGGCAGGCCTACACGCATCACCCCTTCGTCACAGGCCTTGCGGACGGGACATTACCGCGCGCGGCATTCGTGCATTATCTCATCCAAGATTACGTCTTTTTGGTGCATTTCGCCCGTGCGTGGTCGTTGGCCGTGGTCAAAGCCGACACGCTAGACGAGATGAAAACCTGTGCCAGCACCGTGAACGCGTTGGTCAGCCATGAAATGGCGTTGCATGTCAAAACCTGCGCCGCCGAAGGCATTGATGAGGCGACTTTATTTGCCGCCACCGAAGAACTCGAAAACCTTGCCTACACCCGTTACGTCATGGACGCTGGGGTGCAGGGTGATTTTTTGGACTTGATGGCAGCACTTGCGCCGTGTTGTTTTGGCTATGGTGAAATCGGGCTGAGATTGCACAAGGAAGCCGCACCTGACACGCCCTATCGTGACTGGATCGAGACTTATGCTGATCCAGAATATCAAAGCGTCATGACAAATGTCGGTCATATGATTGACGCCGCGATGTCGCGGCGATTGGGCCACGCCTCCGCAGATGTCGTGCGTGCACCACGCTGGGCACAGCTGCAACATCGGTTCACCACGGCCACGCGTCTTGAAACCGCATTTTGGGATATGGGGCTACGTGGCGCATGACGGGTGCCCCTGCGATTCATCTGAATGGTCACGTTGAAATCGCGGGGCAGCCCCTGTTTGGCACCGTGGATTTGACGCTCCCTGCGGGGCAATGGACCTGTGTTCTCGGGCGCTCCGGCGTTGGCAAGTCCACGCTGTTGCGCAGTGTCGCGGGGCTTAACGGCGACGATGCAAGGTGCAGCCAGTTTCGAGGTTCTATTGAGGCGTCTGATGGGGCAGAGCTGTCAGGGCGGGTCAGTTTTATGGCGCAGTCAGATGTGGTTTTGCCGTGGCTATCGGTGCTCGAAAACATCGTTTTGGGGCCGCGCCTGCGCGGCACGTCGCCCGATTTAGAAAGCGCCAATGAGCTGCTCAAACGGGTGGGTCTTGCGGCGCACCGCCACAAAAAAACGTCTGCTTTGTCGGGGGGCATGCGTCAGCGCGTCGCCTTGGCGCGCACGTTGATGGAAGACCGTCCTATCGCGTTGCTGGACGAACCTTTTTCGGCGCTGGATGCCAGTACGCGCGCAGATATGCAGGATCTTTCGGCGCAGATGCTAAGCGGTAAAACAGTTCTGATTGTGACCCATGATCCTGCAGAAGCGGTCCGGTTGGGGCATCAAATTGCGGTCCTGACGCCGGAGGGAGCAACGTTGTGGCAACCGCCAAATGCAAGCCCGCCACGCGGCCAATATGCACCCGAGACTATCGATTGTCAGGCCGCATTACTGGCGCATTTGCGGGGGGCGGTATGAGCAAGTTGGGATACGCTTTCGGCGCGATTGTGTTTGGGTTGGGATTTTGGATGTTGGTGATCTGGGTCACGGGCGCCCCAAGTTTTATTTTACCCACCCCGTGGCGCGTGGTGCAGGCGGCGTGGGACAACCGCGCGCTGATTGGAGCACATACGCTGATCACCGCGACCGAAGTCATATTAGGTCTTAGCATTGGTTCTGCCTTGGGCATCATGACCGCCATTCAACTGGCACTGTCGCAACGGCTTTACCGTGTGGTGATGCCGCTGTTGGTTTTCACCCAAGCCGTGCCAGTGTTCGCCATCGCGCCTTTGTTGACGCTGTGGTTGGGATACGGGATCGCCTCGAAGGTGCTAATGGCCGTGTTGATCATCTATTTTCCTGTGACCAGTGCGTTTTACGACGGGCTGACGCGTGTGCCGCGCGACATCACCGATATGGCGCGCACAATGAATGGCACCCGCTGGCAGAGCATGCGGCGGATCACGATCCTCCATGCGCTGCCATCATTGGGCACGGGGCTAAAATTGGCGGCCGTTTATGCCCCGATTGGCGCCATCATCGGGGAATGGGTCGGTGCGTCGCGGGGCCTTGGATATTTGATGCTGCTGGCAAATGGACACGCGAAAACAGACCTGATGTTTGCAGCCCTGTTGGCCCTTGTGCTTATGACACTCACCGTATCTGTCGCGGTCAATACGCTCGCTGCACGTTTGAAATGGGACTGACCCGGCGCGGGCGTTATTCCTCGTGCGGCAACAACAACGACGAGTCGCCATAGGAAAAGAAGCGGTATTCCTGTGAAATCGCATGCGCGTAGACCTCACGGATGCGGTCGTATCCGAGCACAGCCGAGACCAGCATCATCAGCGTCGATTTGGGCAGATGGAAATTGGTCATCAACGCATCGGCGGCGTGAAAGGTGAAACCAGGGCGAATGAAAATATCGGTCTCGCCCAAAAACGGCGCAATCTGCCCCGTCTCGCGCGCAGCGCTTTCGATCAAACGCAAAGCCGTGGTGCCCACGGGAATGACACGTCCGCCATTGGCCTTTGTGGTGGCGATCTGTGCGGCGGCCTCGGGCGACACCTCGCCCCATTCGGCATGCATTTTGTGATCATCAACGTTGTCGACTTTGACGGGCAAAAACGTGCCCGCGCCAACGTGCAACGTGACATAGGTGATCTCGACCCCTTTTGCCTGCAGTGCTGCCAACAAAGGCGCATCAAAGTGCAACGACGCAGTGGGGGCCGCCACGGCGCCCAGAGTTTTGGCCCAAACCGTTTGATAATCTTCTTTGTCTTGCGCGTCGGCCTTGCGCAGGGCTTCGATATAGGGCGGCAAAGGCATGGCCCCCGCTGCGTTCAAAGCCGCATCAAAATCATCGCCCGTAAGGTTAAACGTCAAAAAAG
>NZ_JBDMZG010000095.1:0-14159 GCF_039769035.1 Pacificibacter sp. | reverse complement strand
TTGCGCAGGGCTTCGATATAGGGCGGCAAAGGCATGGCCCCCGCTGCGTTCAAAGCCGCATCAAAATCATCGCCCGTAAGGTTAAACGTCAAAAAAGCCGCGCCATCTTCTTTGCGATCAAGAACGGCAGACAGATCGTCGGAAAACCGTACCACTTCGCCCTCTTTCACCTTTTTCAAAGGTTTAAGCAAAGCGCGCCATTGCCCCGCCTCGGCCTGCGGTTCCAACAAGGTCACTTCGACTTTTGCCTCTTGATAGCCCTGCGCCGTATCGCGACCACGATGTCCTGTCAGCCGCGCGGGCAGCACTTTGGTGTCATTCAACACCAATCGATCACCTGCTTGAAACCAATCCACCAAATCCGTCACGTGCTGGTCCAGCAGCCGCGTCGGTGTGGCCACCAGTAACCGCGCAGAGGAACGGGGTTTGGCAGGCCGCGTGGCAATCAAGGATTGTGGCAGATCGAAGTCGAAATCGGACAGTTTCATTTTGGTCTTTCTACAACGCGGGTTTAGTTTTTCGGGGCACTCGGAGTCTTGCCACGGAAAATTCCGCGCAGCGCCCCGGGGGTCAAAAGCGACAAGGGGTTTACCCCAATGGTCGGATCATTCACCGCACCTTTTAGAGTGAAATTAAAGCCAAACAACCCTTCACCTTTACGGGACACCAACTGCCCAATCGCGTTCAAAAAGTAGACGGGCGAAATCACGCCTTGGAGGTCGATTTCCTTGGACACAGTGTTGTAGACGCCTTCAGATGTGATCCCGAGCGACGGGCCTTCGGCGCTGGAAGATTTGATGGTGATCCAGTCTGGCTCAATCTCAAACGAACTCAAGATCTCTGCAAAGCTGATCCCAGGCCCTGACAGTTGATCCAAAACACCGATACCAGAGGCCAGCGACAGAAGCTCAGCCAATCTGGGCGCGGATTGCACCTTTATGCCTTTGATGCTGACCGAGCCATCATAACTGCCTTGCTCAGGCTTTGAGACCAAAGAGAACGTCAAATCGCCCCCTGAGGCCTTTTCAAGCAACCCCGCAGCCATCACAGCTTTGCCTGCATCATTTGATGTGACCATGATCGTTGGACCATATTTTCCGGCTTTTACCGTGCCAGTGACCGGCGCGGTGCTGTTCAATCGACCAGAAAACCGACCTGAGAGACCACCATTTTGCGTCAGCTGAGCGTCCAATCCATAAAGTGCGTAGCTGTCGGTCACTTTGAGACGATCAATGTTCAACTCAATCGGCCCTTTGCGCGCGCTTGAATCGCTCTCAGTTTCATTGCCAGTACCAAACGGAGACCGCATCAAATCCAAAGACCCGCCGCGCAGCAAAACCCCTACAGGTTCGCCTGCGCCGCGTCCGATCAAAGTCGCAGAACTGTCGAGCCACGTCCCGACCTTGAGTGTTTTGAATTCCAACAGGTCCAGTTCACCTTGTGAGGTCAATGACACCGTTCCCTCTGAGGCCGTCAGTCCCGGTGCCTCGATCACCATATTGGTAACACTTGGGATATCGCCCGCAGTTCCAGTGACTTCCAAAGTGCCGGCTTGCGCTTTGGGTTTTGAGAACCCGATTGCAGGCACAGAAAGCCCAAGCCCTTCCAGCGCCGACGTGACCGTGAACGCAGGATCTTGTCCCCTGCGCAATGCAACCGAAACCTTGCCCTGTGCGCTGCCTGAAACTGTGTTTTTCGGCAAAGAAATATCAAAGGCATCCAACGCATCTTGGTTCAAGGTCAACTGGCCCGAAATGTCTGACTTGCCACGATGATCGGGGCCAAAGTTTTTGCGCCATGTCACATCAGCCTTGGCACCTGAAACATCGACAGGTCCCGAGATGCTCAATCCGCTCGGGTCCAGTGCCAATGTCATCCGTTTGGACGTAAGATCTTGCCCAGCCATAAGCGTACTTGAGGACAGGTTTGTCATACTGCCAGCGACATCGAATTCGACATCTTCAAGCTGCACGACTTTCTTCAGTGGGAAAGACAATTGCCCCGTCAATTGCGCCTGCCCTTGCGAGACATCCGGACCGAATGCAGCCTCTTTCAACACATCAAACGGCTTCAACGCCATCAACGACAAAGCGGCCTCAACCGAAGACTGTGTTTGCAGTTGCACGTCCAATGTGGCGGGTTTCACATCTAGTCGCGGAATATGCAGAACCGTATTGGCCACATCGATATCGCCACCGGACGGGGCAGAAATTGCGCCCTCTTGCACCACAACCGTCATCGCATTGCCAGCAATAGTGCCATAGCCCGCAGCATTGCTGACAAGCGGCATGGTGTTCATGAACCGGACTTGCGCGTCTTCAAAGCTCCACCCCAAGTGGGTTTGTGGCACCTGTGCACCAGGGGCCAAGCGCACGGACAAAGCCAAATCTTGGTATGTCGCCGATTGAATGTTTTCGACCATCCATTTGCGTGTTTCGGGAATCGTCTTTTCAGGCCAAAACGCCATGAGCTCGGCAGCTTGGATTGATGTGGTGCTGGCGTCGACCGAGGCGGCCCAGCCTTGTGCGGTTGCTTCAGCCTCGGCGCGGGCATACAGCCAAAGGTCTTCGCGGCGCAGCGCCAATTGCCCCACCCGAACCGAAAACGGATCTAACGCCAGCTGGAGATCCACCGAGCCGCCATCAAATTCAACAGGCACTTCAAACACATCACGCGGGTCTGCGGACAAGCGATCGACATTGAACTGCCCGATAAACTTGGACGGGAAATTGCCGTTGAAATCACGCAACAGCATGTGGCCGCCGCCTGCGAATTCAAAGGCCTCAGACCGCACGGAAAGCTCGGCAAACGTCAGCCGTTCAGCTGAAGGGTCGTAATCGAAATAGCCTTTGGCGCCTTCAAAATCCAAAGGCTTTGATCCGGCTTCTGCCACCAATTGGCCTGAACCAATTTCCAAAGTGCCAGCATAGCTGGACAGTTGCCCTTGGGCGTTTACTTTAGCGCGCATCGCGGCGGAAATCGGCGCATCGAGCACCGATAGGAATGACAGCGCGGGACTTTGTTGCGCCAAATCCAAGGCTGGCACATTGTCGACCGAGAGCGCCACGTTGGTCAACAAAGACCCTTTTTGCGTGGTAAAGGTCGCTTGGGTGCGCGCCAAATTTTCTGTGCCGTTAAACACATCAAAGTTCAATGATATGTCTATGGTTTCAGGCGCATTTTCGAGTGTCAGCTTTGCGTCCGTCGCCTGCCAAATGCGTTGGGATCGCGCGTCTTCCAGTGAAATGGTAATTCCCGTCGCTTCGACCGTCTTCACATCGCTCATCGGCTTGGTGGAAAACGCAGAGTCGATGGCTTTGAGCACATCTTCGACAGAACCTGACGCCCCCGCGTCGCCGCCAAAATCAAATGCGAACTGCCCTTCGCGGTCGCGGCGCACGACAACTTGCGCGCCCACCAACCGCAGCACTTCTGGGGTCAAATTGCCGGACTTAATTTGGTCAAAGGAAAAACGGGCCTGTAGTTCGTTTAAGTGCGCGATTTCAGAACCGGTTGGATCAATGATGCCAACGTTGCGCGCACGCATTCGCGGGATAAACCGATCGTCGACGTTGATCACAATTTGGCCGACTGAGACTTTGGCATCACTTAATTGAGCATTGATTTGGCGTTCCACATGTTGCGACACCGCATTGGGCAACACCACGTCTTTGCCTGTCAGCGCAAGCACTGCGACGCCGCTGACAACCGCTAAGAACAAAATCAGCGAAAAGAACCAAAGGCCAAAACGGTGAACATGATGGCGCTTTTTATGGTCACGGATGCCCCAAATCTTGCTCGCAGGTTTTGTGGCTTGCTCCTCCGCGTCTGGCGTATCTGTACGAGGCACCGCCTCTTGCGACACAGCTTCATCCGCGCGCGCATCCTGCGTGACCTTGGCAGAAGGATCTGCGCCGTCTTTTTGGGGCGTTTCAGGATCAGGCGTGTCGCTCATACAGTGGGTCGTATCTTTCAGTTGCGGTGTTCCAAGAGCCAGATGCTGGCCAACGAAGGGCGTGCGGGCGTTCATCGCACCGTGACAGATTTAGCCGCAATTAACCTTGCTGCAATTGGGCTTAAAACTGAACCCCATCAAGATGCAATGGTCAAAGCGATCATTTTAGGCGACAAGTGTAAGAACTGGTGTGACCGCAGTCACCCTCACCTATCTATAAGGACCCAACATGCTTGATATTGGAACCCTCGCCCCTGAATTTACCCTTCCGCGTGACGGCGGTAGCGATATGTCGCTCAAAGATCTGGCTGGTCGCAAAGTGGTTTTGTATTTCTATCCCAAAGACAACACGCCCGGTTGCACCACCGAAGCGTTGGATTTCACGGCCCTGAAACCAAAGTTTGAGGCCTTGAACACCATTGTCATTGGTATCTCTAAAGACAGTGTCAAAAAGCACGACAATTTTTGCAAAAAACACGATCTTGGCATTCCGCTGTTGTCGGATGAAAACGGAACGATGTGTGAAGACTACGGCGTTTGGCAGGAAAAATCCATGTACGGCAAAACCTTTATGGGGATTGCACGCACCACTTACCTGCTTGATGAGACAGGAAAAATCACCCACGTCTGGCCCAAGGTAAAGGTCAAAGGTCATGCCGAGGCGGTGCTGGAGGCCATCTCCGAATGACGTCACCTATGACTTTGGCCCAAATGGCTGAGGCGGTTTTGCGCACGGCAGACGGGCGCGAGAAAACAGCTTTGTCGCACAAATATGCGGCCCTTTGGCGCGCCAGCCGCGAAGACGGTGCCACCCCGATTGAGGTTGGCACTGCCTGCCCACCGCTGAGCCCTGCACGCCCTGTAAAACCTGAACTGTTGTCACCCCGCGATGTGCCCAAGCGCAAACCGGGCACACCCGAAGGGCGCATCGCGATTTTGCACGCCATCGCGCATATTGAATTGAACGCCGTTGATTTGCATTGGGACATCATCGCGCGGTTTTCCCATGTGCCATTTCCGCTTGGGTTCTTTGACGATTGGGTGCGCGCTGCGGATGAAGAATCTAAGCATTTCAATCTGATGTGCGATCGCCTTGAAGCATTTGGCAGCCACTATGGTGCCCTGCCGGCGCATGCAGGCATGTGGCAGGCCGCCGAGGAAACCGTCGATGATTTGATGGGCCGTTTGGCCGTGGTGCCAATGGTGCTGGAAGCCCGCGGGCTTGATGTGACTCCGGGCATGATCAAGCTGTTTCAACAGGCAAAAGACAAAGACACAGTGGCAGCCTTGGACATCATTTACGCCGAAGAAGTGGGGCATGTGTCCTATGGGTCCAAATGGTTTCACTTTTTGTGTGGCCGTGAAAACCTTGATCCAAAACCGGTTTTCCATGAACTGGTGCGCAAATATTTTCATGGCGGTTTAAAGCCCCCGTTCAACGACGAGAAGCGCGCTGAAGCGGGTATTCCACCGGACTTTTATTGGCCATTGGCGGATTAAGTCGCCTTTGAGATGACAATAAAGACGTGCCTGCGCCGCGAGGTATGGAATTCCATACCTCGCGGCCGCGCTATCAGCCAAGTCCCGCAGGATCGAATTCAAACGCCTTTTGGCAAAATTGGCGCAGGATGCCGTTCCGAAATTCGGCAAAAAACCGCCACTAAACAGACATTTCCGGCGCCTTTTGTCTCATTTCAGTCAAAAGCATTGCCCCAAAACGAATCGTTTTGTAACTAAGGTGCAACCGCAGCGCATTAAGATTAGTCTTATGCACAAAAAATAGCGGGCCGAACGGGACACAAGGACGATACTTGACCACTATGCCTAAACAAAAACTAATCGCGTTGCTTGAACGCAGGTTTCCTGAGCGGCGGGTCTTTCTTCGCTCCGACAAAGAAACACGGTACCTCCGCCTGTCTCCGCTGACCCAAGTCGCAGGACTTGCGGGCACAACAGTATTGGTTGGCTGGATGATCGTTGCCTCTTCAATCATCCTTATGGACAGTATTGGGTCGGGCAATCTGCGCGATCAGGCGTCACGAGACTTGGCGCTCTTTGAAAACCGTGTGAATGACTTGGCCGCAGAGCGCGATATGCGTGCCGCCGAAGCCAGCGCGGCGCAGGCACGCTTTAACACCGCCCTCACGCAAATCTCGACCATGCAATCTGAGCTTTTGTCCTCAGAAGAACGGGTACGCGAACTTGGCAAAGGCATCACCGTCGTTCAGTCGACATTGCGCCGCACCATGAAAGAACGCGACGCCGCCCGTGCCGAGGCAAAGACACTTCAAGCCAAGCTTGATGGCTCAGACGATGAGATGCTCAAAATCAACCCGCAAGAAGCCGGTGAAACGGTCGACATTCTTGCGGCGGCGCTTAGCAGCACCGCGATCGAGCGCGATGATATGCTGACCATTGCGCACAACGCTGAACTGACAGCGAAAAGACTTCAAGACGATCTTCGGTTGATGGAAGAGAAGAACGATCGAATTTTTTCTCAACTTGAAGACGCGGTGACCGTGTCGGTTAAACCGCTCGATAAAATGTTTAGTGCTGCGGGACTGTCCACCAACAACTTGCTGAAAACAGTGCGTTCAGGCCTGTCAGGCCAAGGTGGTCCCCTCACCCCGATCCGTTTTTCGACCAAAGGTGGCATTGCTGATCCAGACAGCCTGCGCGCCAATGAGATTATCGAAAAGATGGACCGTCTAAATTTGTACCGTATCGCTGCGCAAAAAGCGCCTTTCGCTTTGCCGCTTAAGAACTCGTTTCGCTACACATCCGGTTTTGGTCCACGCTGGGGCCGGATGCACCAGGGCACTGACTTTGCCGCAGCTTACGGTACACCAATCTATTCTACTGCTGACGGCGTTGTCACATTTGCGGGCTGGTCAAACGGATATGGCCGTCTGGTCAAGATCCAGCACGAGTTCGGAATTGAGACACGTTACGCGCACCAATCCAAACTTATGGTCAAAGTTGGACAAAGGGTCTCGCGTGGTCAGCAAATCGGTGCTATGGGTAATTCTGGCCGTTCCACTGGCACTCACCTCCACTACGAAGTACGCGTAAATGGAAAGGCCGTTAACCCGATGACCTATATTAAGGCTGCCAACGATGTTTTCTAAAAGCAGAATCAACGAACCGGGCCCTTCAAAAGGAACCGATGACGTGAAACCAACAGATGCGGCTACGGCCCCAAAATCAGCTGCCCCTAAATCAGCACCTGATTTCAAACCAACAGCCCCTAAAGCCAAGCCTCCAGCATCCGTGCTGTCGTCTGACTTGACGATTGTTGGCAACCTCAAAACAACCGGCGACATTCAGATCGAAGGCACTGTTGAAGGCGACATCCGCGCGCACCTGCTGACTGTTGGCGAAACCGCCACGATCCGCGGCGAAGTGATGGCAGATGACGTTGTGATCAACGGTCGTATCATCGGTCGCGTGCGTGGCTTGAAAGTGCGCCTGACCTCAGCTGCAAAAGTTGAAGGCGACATCATCCACAAAACCATCGCGATCGAAAGCGGTGCGCATTTTGAAGGCTCCGTTCAGCGCGCTGACGATCCTTTGACAACCAGTTCACAAAACAAAGCGCCTGGTGTTGCGAAATCAGCCCCAGCGAAAGCTGACCCTGCAAGCTAAGCTTGCTTGATGTCCGCATTTTAAGAACGGCCCTGACACACGTCACGGGCCGTTTTTTAATGCCGTTTGTCAGTTGCAAAAGACTAAGCGCCCCGCCCTATGCCTCGTCAAGCGGCAGCAAAATGTCTGCAATTTGATTGCGCAGCCACGTATGTGCGGGGCTTGAGGAATTGCGCTTGTGCCAAATCATATCGATTTGCTGGGGATCGACCGGCACAGGCGCCTCAAACACTTCAATCCCTGCAGCGGGTGCAATGTGATGCGCTAAGGCGGTTGGCATCAAGGCAATCAAGTCAGATCCGGCAACGGCTCTGTAGACACCAGAAAACACCGGCATGGTCATCACCACACTGCGCTGACGACCAAGCTTGGCAAGGGCCGCATCGCCTTGGGCGGCGGCTCTGCCTTCAGGTGAAAACAACACATGGCCTAAATCGCAAAACAAATCGAGCGGGATCACATCGCCACTGCTACAGCCTGCGCGCGCCAAACGCGGATGCCCTTTACGGGCGATGACCTTATAGGTGGACAAAAACAACGGCCGATCTGCAATCCAATCCAGCAGTTCCATCTCAGGGATCAGCGCAAGATCGACGCCGTAGCGTTCAAGCGTATCCACATGACTGTCGGGCACCAGATCAACCAAATGCACACGCATACGCGGCGCGAGCGTTGACAAGCGGTCGGCCAGTTGGGGCATCAACATCTCGGCAAAAAAGTCGCTGCCTGATACGCGAAAATGCGCATCTGAAACCATGGGGTCGAACACGTCGGCGCCGCGGATCAGCACTTCGGCGCGATCCAAAATATCACGCAATGGCGCTTCGAGTGATAGGGCGTATTGCGTGGGCTCCATCCCCTGCCCGCGTCGAAAGAAAAGCTCATCGCCCAATGCAGCCCGCAACCGTCCCAGCGCAGCCGACACCGCCGGTTGCGACAATCCCAAATGTTCGCCAGCGCGCACCGTGGAATGATATTGCAATAGGGCATCGAGCACGCGCAGCAGGTTCAGATCAAAGCTCGAAATATTTGCCATGGTAATAGATTATATATGAAGAATCGATTTTTTGTATACGCTTTATGCCATTAGGCTTTTGAACCAACGAAAGCGCTTTCGTTTCCGATCATTATAATTGGAGGAAACGATGACCACATCACCATTAGGCCCCGACGCCATTCATTGGATGGGCGTTGATTATCGCACCATTATGACCACCGAAAGCACGGGCGGATCCATGTGCATTGTCGACTCGATCTCTGCGCCCGACACCGGCCCGCCGCGTCACATCCATCACGGCGCTGACGAAGCCTTTGTTGTGCTGACAGGCGACGTTGAATTTTGGATTGAGGGCGAGCGCTTTGTCCGCGGACCCGGTCAAACCGCCTTTATCCCACGCGGCAAAGAGCACACCTTTCGCATCGTCAGCAACATCCCATCGCGCCATTTGGTTATTCTGACACCGGGTGGGTTTGAAGGCTTTTTTGCCGACATGGCGGCTGGGCAATTTCGCATCCCCGAAGATATGCCCGCGATTGAAGACAGCGCTAAAAGACACAACCTTTCGTTCACAGGACCGCCTTTGGGCGATGACGACTAACCCCGCACGTCACTCATAAACTGGAGAAAACTCATGAAATCCATTTCCACTTGGTTCTTTGGCAGCGCCGCAGTTTTTGCCCTTTGCGGTATGGTTTGGGGCATTCAAATGTCCGCAACCCATGATTACCTATTGTCGCCAGCGCACGGGCATCTCAACCTGATCGGCTTCGTGATCATGGCCGTGTTCGGTACATACTACGCCCTCACACCGCAAGCAGCCCAAACAAGTGTTGCGAAGTTTCACTACATCCTTGTCATGGTGACTGTCGTCATGTTGGTGCCAGGCATTGTGCTTGCAATCCTTGAACGCACCGCAGTGGTGGCGCAAATCGGGTCCATTCTTGCTGTGCTGTCGATGGCGATGTTTGGCGTCATGATCTTGAAACATGGCGTCGGCGATCAACGCGCCAGCTAGCATTTTGACGCAGATGCCACTCCCTGCTTGCAAGCAGGTCGCATTCCAGACAAGGTCCATCTGACTTTAAAAGGATGGACCCGTGTCGACACAAGACCGTTCCCAAACCACATCTGACAACCTCAAGGGGGCGGTGTTTATGGTCGCCGCTATGGCGCTGTTTGCCGTTGAAGACACGCTGCTCAAACAGGTCTCAACGCATTTACCCGTCTCAGAAATCTTGATGATTTTTGGCGCAGGCGGCACGGTCATCTTTGCGCTTTTGACGTGGCAGCGCGGCGAACGCATTTTCAACGCAGACCTCAAACATCCCGCGATCTTGATCCGCTCGCTGTTCGAAGTTCTGGGCCGGTTGTTTTTCACGCTGTCCTTGGCACTTACAGCGCTGTCCACCACCTCGGCGATTTTGCAGGCGACACCTTTGCTGGTGGCGGCGGCAGCGGCAATTTTGTTTCGCGAAAAAATATCGGCCCTGCGGTGGGCCTTAATCGCTTTGGGCTTTGTCGGCGTGCTGTTGGTGTTGCGCCCTGGCCTTGATGGGTTCACGCCCCTATCGATTTTGGCGGTGCTCGGCATGATCGGATTTGCTGGCCGCGATTTAGCCACCCGTGCGGCGCCAAAAGGATTGAGTTACGCGCAACTGGGCGTCTACGGCTTTGCCATGTTGATTGTCTCTGGCCTGATCATGTTGGGCTGGCGCGGCGACATGGTCGTGCCTACGGGGTATGAAGCGCTGATGCTCACCGCTGCCATCGTGGTTGGCGTTGCTGCCTATACCGCGCTGACATTCGCGATGCGCACTGGCGAAGTCTCTATGGTGACTCCGTTTCGCTATTCCCGCCTGTTGTTCGCCATGATCCTTGCCGCGCTTGTTTTCGGGGAACGTCCCGATGCAATGGAGCTTTTGGGCGGCGCAGTCATTGTGGCCGCAGGACTGGCCTTGATGCTGACGGGCCGTGAGCGCAAACCAGCATAGGCCGGTGCATTTCACGCCAAAACGACGACTTGATTTGTGGGCCTCAAACCGTCAAACTTGAACAATCAAACTTTGCCCAGCAAAGCAAAAAGAAAAGTAGAGGGTTTCGGGTATGACCGCAGGAACACAGGCACACATCACGCGCGCAAGCTTGCCGTGGATGAGAAACGCGACCTTTGACGTCGGGTTCATTTTTGGCCTGCTTGGGCTATCAGCTGCAACAGGTTTGATTTTGCTTTGGCAGCCGGACTTGTTTTACCCAATCCTAGTGATCGATCTTTGGTTCTTAGGGTATCACCACGTTATCGCCACCTTTACGCGCATTTGTTTCGACAAAGAGAGCTTTCAAGAACACAAGTTTCTAGCGTTGGGGTTGCTGCCCTTTATCATCGTACTCACGCTCGGCATGGTTTTGTTATTCGGGCTGTGGACAGTGGTAACCGTCTATTTTTACTGGCAATGGTGGCATTACACGCGCCAAAGCTGGGGTATTTCACGTGCATATCGGGGCAAGGACCGCGATGCAAAATATGAAGACGGCTGGCTCGATCAAGCCATATTTTATGCCGTTCCAGTGTTTGGCATTCTTAATCGCTCCGCCGAACAGCACACGACATTTATCGGAATGCCACTGTGGTCGGTTCCTGTGCCAACACAGATCGCTGATCTTTGCGGAATTATCGCCGTAGGTCTTTTGGCAGTATGGGTGATTGCGCGCGTACGCGCAGCCTTGCAAGGTCGCTTAGCTATTGTCCATACGATGTATATGCTGAGCCATTTCGCGATCTTTTCGCTCGGCTATCTGGCCACGAGTGACATCACCTTGGGTTGGTTGATGATCAACATCTGGCACAATGCGCAGTACATTTTGTTTGTTTGGATGTACAACAACAAGCGGTTCAGCGACGGCATCGATCCCAACGCGAAATTCCTATCGTACATTTCACAAAACGGCCGGATGTGGCTCTACATGCTCACCTGTGTCCTGATCACGGGCGTTGTGTACTGGGGCGTGTTGCGCGCAATTGACTGGCTGTTCTTTGCAGGGATTTCCGCCACAATCGTGCTCTATCAGATCGTCAATTTCCATCACTACATGATCGACACCAAGATCTGGAAATTGCGCAAACCCAAGATCCAGAAAACTCTGGAAATTGATCGCGGATAATTGACGATGTAATAAATGCGTCGTGCCAACACGTTGTCAGGACAATTCTGCGGTCTAAACCAATGCGCGTTTGTATAGATGCCATGTCGCATGCCCGAGCACGGGCATGACGATCAGCAGGCCTAGAAACATCGGCACCATGGCCGCAACCGTGAGCCCTGCGACGATGCTGGCCCAGACCAGCATCACCAGTGGGTTCTCTTTCACCACTTGCACGGACAAAAGCATCGCGGTGACGAAATCCACCTCTTTTTCAAGCAAATGCGGCAAGCTTGTCACCGTGAGCGCGAATAGGATGAACGCCAAAACAGCGCCCACAGCCAGCTCGACCCCGATCATGGTCAAGCCATTTGCTGTCAAAAACACCTCATAGCTGGACGACACATTGCGCATCACAGAAAGCCCCATGAACAGCGCGAAAATCATATGGGCAAGGAACGACCAGAACAGAAAATAGATCAAAATGATCGCGCCCATCCATGGGATTTGGCGGTCTTTTTCGGATTTGACCACACCAAGGATTTTATACCAATCCATCGCCCCTTTGCGTTCAATGCGGCGCGAGACTTCGTACAAGCCGACAGCCGCAAATGGCGCGACAAGTGGAAAGCCCAAGGTCATGGCAAAGGTCCACTCGACAGTCCCCGCCCCAAGCCACACAAGGATAATCCCGCCAAGCACGTAGACGCTGGAAAAGAATAGCCCGAACTGCGGCGCCTTACGAAAATCGGCAAGCCCAGCTTTGAGCGCATGCCCAATATCGCCAAGGGTCAAATGCGCCACGTCAGGCAGCGGTGCCGCTCGTTGTGTAACGTTCATATCGGTCATGTGAAGTCCTCCCATCGCGCAGAGGCACAAGTGTTCCTTGCGGCAGCTGCGCTACAAAGAGTTCACGCGAAACGAGGCGTCCCTGTCAAGCATTCAACTTTACGCATCCATTTGATGCCCTGTTCCATTCGACGTGCCACATTCGACGTGCCACATCCTAAGCGTACAAAATCGCCGCGCTATTCAGCGACAGTTCCAACACCCGTCAAAATAAACGACAAAGGCACCATTTCCACGTTGGAGACGCGGGAGGTCTCGGACCACTCAGCCAAAGCTTTGAGAGTGTCTTCATGTGTTCGCCCAAGCAAAACAATACCTTCATCCACACCGGCACGGAACGCGGCTTGATCCATGAACCGCTTGATTGCAGCGCCATCTTGGTCGCGGCCATCTATATCGCGAAACACCAAGGCGGCCGGTTGATCTGCAAGTGCGGCTTGGTCGACCAGTGCATTTTCGCCGCGCGAGAACGACACAATCCCATGACCGCTAGCCCCCGCTGCAGCCACAACTTGGGCGGCTGTGTCAGGCGAGGCTTGGAAACTTGCGGATGGCACGTCAAGAAATCCAACAGACATCGGCAGTGCTGCGCGCGCCGCGTCGATCACTTGCCCCACTTGTTGCGCTTGCGCCCCTTCGGGCAAACCAATTATGGCCAGCACTTCAAGACCCGCTGCGCGGAAACTTTGCGCCCGCGCACGCGCATCTGGCGCCAAGGCATCGACGGCTATGCTGACTGGAAATGGCACTTGATCCAAAAGATCTTTGGTTGGCATCGGTCCGCCCGCATCGATCAAAATGACCGCCACTTCCGGACCCTCGCCTGATTTGGTGAAGTCTGCAGAATTGACCACGAGCGCTGGCAAATCATCGACAACAATCAAAGGCACTTCGTTGACGCCTGCGGTGATCGACGGCGTTGGCGCGTCAGTGTCCGGCGTGCGCAGCGACAATTCGATATTGCTTGGTGCATCATCTCGATCCGGCAAGGTCAATTCCATCGCTTGCGGGCTGCCAAGAACAGGGCTGACACCACCCACGACTGGAGCATTTCCGGCAGTGCCAGCGGGCTGCGCCAAGCCTTGCGGAACAGCCGCGACGGGCTGAGCCGCCGAGGCTTCGTCAAATTGCGGCGGCATATTCTTTTGCGTGGCAGGCATCGCTTCATCGGGCTGCGCACTTGCGCGATCGGGTTCTGCAGCAGACACCGCACGATCCATTGTTGGCGCAACATCTGTTTTTACGCTGGGGGCCATTGGCAATTGCACATCGGTATCGACTTGAGGCGCCGCAGCACTTGGAACCTCAGGTTTTACACTCTCTGCGCTCGGTGAAGCTTCGACAGAGCTGTCTGCGGCATTTTCTTGTTCGGCCGGTATTTGTTCAGCAGGGCCAGCAGCAGGAGCGACATCCAAACTTGGTTTATCGGGGTTCGACGGAGCAACTTGCGGCTGTGGCGGCTGCACTGGCTGCGGAGCTTGAGGTTCCGGCTGGGGCTGAGGCTGAGGCTGAGGCTGAGGCTGAGGCTGAGGCTGAGGCTGAGGCTGAGGCTGAGGCTGAGGCTGAGGCTGA
>NZ_JBDMZG010000094.1:0-5589 GCF_039769035.1 Pacificibacter sp. | reverse complement strand
TTTTTGGTTTTGCACAGGGTTTTGATGAAGGCCTTGGCCTCATCCGCAGACGCGCAAGGCCCGCCAGAGACCGCGTATTTTGATCCACGATCCGATATGATGCCCTCAAAGGTCTGCATGTCAGCGTTGTAAACAACGCCGCCATGTTTGACCATATCGGATGACGGGGCGCGCGGGGCTTGGATTACTTGCGGCGCAGGACGTCTTTGAATTCGGACCCGTTGCGGCAAAAGCTTGGAGGAGTGTCGAGGCCGTTTGAAGCCGCGTCCATCATTTCGCGGCATTTGGTCGGATCGGAACAGCCCATGCAGCGGATAACGCGGGAGCGGACGTTGTCGGGGTGCAGATGTCCTTGCAGGGTCTCTTCGATCAGGTCGATGTCAAGTTTGTCCGCCATGTCGTTGACGAGTTTTGCGTGGCGATCAATACGATCAAATATCATGGGTCATTCCTTTTGCGCTGTGCGAGCTTTTGAGCTGCTGTTTGGATGACCCTAACCAGTGCGCGCGGTTTTCGATTTGATCGAAATCAAACGGGACGCCATGGTGTTTGGCGGCGCGTTTAGCGTTTGCCGCTTTGCACCGCGCGAATGTAGTTCAGATTTTGCGTGTTCAAACAGTAGTCCGGTGCATGATCTTGCGGGCCTTGGTGTTCGACCATCCACAAGATACAGGCGTCGTGTTGTGTGCACTGCCCGCAGCGCTCAACCATGTGGCCAAGTTCGGGGCGATCAATCACGCCGCTGGCCGCCGCCTGTTCGACATTCACGCCAAGATGATCTGCCATGCCATGCATCAAGCAGGTGTCGCCGTGGGTTGACCGCTGGGCAGGTGTGATAGGCGTTTGGCGGGCGTCAATGTCGGTCATGTGCTGTCCTTTGGCAAAGCGTGGCAGTTAGATCGAGGATCTTTTGCCAGCTTTACGAAGTCGCAGCTTTGACACGGATCAATGCGGGTGCGCATTTAAGGGGTGTTTCGCCTTCTCCGTCTATGTGAGGCCAGCAGACGGCATCAAACGGTAGCGGGTCTTAGCGACCGCCGCGCAGTTGTTCCATCGTGCTGTACACGATATCGACGCGTTTGCTGTTGGGCGGATGTGACCCGAACAGACGGTTGCCCGGATCGGGAATGCGCGTGAAATACTGAGCGCCAAGGATCGGGTCGTAGCCTGCGCGATAGGCGATGACGGTGCCCAATTCGTCGGCCTCAAGCTCATAGGTTTTGGAATAGCCACTCACGCCGACCCGAGCGCCAATGTTCTGCGCCGCTTCAATCCCAGAGGCATCGGCACCGATAACTGTTGCCAAGACCCCGCCCAAAACGCCTGCGACAGTTGCGTTTTCGCGGGTTTTACGCAGATGCCCGCGAATGTGGTGGGCCGCTTCATGGCCCAAGACAAATGCCAATTCATCGGCGTTGTTCATGTCTTTCAGCAGTGTTTCGGTAAAGGTCAAAACAGGGCGACCGTTGGGGTCCAGCGACTGATAGGCATTGGCGGGCGCTTTGGGGTTGGTGTCGACCACAATCTTGAAGTCACAGTTCAGGCCTTGGGTCCGTTTGCGACATTCGGCTTCGGCCACAGGTTCCACACGGCGCACGACGCTTGCCACTGTGATTTCGGCACCACGTTTGGGGGCTGGCGTCACCTGTGCAACAGGTGCAACAGTTGGCGCGCTTGTCGGGGTTGAGACCTCCAAACAGGCGCTTAAGAATGTCAGGGCAACCACGCCAACAAATGCGCGCAGTGCGGGTTTCGCAAGGGGGTACTGCAAGACAGACCTCAAAAGTGACCAAAAGCATGTATAGGCACGCCGAAGATTGGCGCAACTTTACGCAGGTTCATCAAATGATACCAGCCTCACCTTACGTATTGTTTTGAAACGGCTTAAATTGGCCGAAAGCGCGGCAAATTGCTTGCATATGCAGGCGGGCCCGCTAGCATCTAAGTATGTTTACAATCGAACACGAATTTGACGCCACGGTCATCACTTTGGTGGATGATGGCGAAGCGCCGCTGCAAGAAGACGTTGTGGTCTCAGCGTTTTCCGAATGCATCACAGTCGAACAATACGACGCCCGCACGCGGACGACGCAACGCATTTCATTTTCCATGGCACAACTGCGCGATTTGGGCGCGGCTTTGGATTTGCCCGAAGGGGTTTATATCGTCTCGCCAGGCAAAACGTGATTGGGGCCGGCGTGGGATCTGTCTCGGGGGACATATCGCAAACAGGTGGTTGATCAGGTCACAGACCCGCGATCCTAAACTGCTTGTCGCGGCTGATCGCCCCGCGCAGCAAAGTGACGTTTGATTTGGCAACGCCCAGCGCCTTGGCCAGCAGTTTTGCAACCTCTTTGGTCGCTTTGCCATCTTCGGGCACGCAGGTCACATAGACACGCACAACGCCGTCTTGCACCTTCACCACATTGCGCGAGGCCTTTGGCGTGACGCGCACCGACAAAGTGTCACCCTCACAGGCCGCAATCAAGTCGTCGCGCAAAATGGCTTTGTCATTTGGTCGTGCGCTGGTCATGTTAGCCTCGTCCACACGTTCATTCAAAACGCAGTTGATTAATCGCGCCAGAACCCCGACATAGCTGATAAGTTCGTTCAAAAGAAAGCCATAAGCAATGCCCGCACGCAACCAAGCCGCCGTTGATTTCCTTCTCTCACGCCGGTCCCGTCCTGCCAAAACACTCATTGGCCCCGTGCCCGACCACGACACCCTGCGCACGCTTTTGACAGCTGCCGCGCGCACGCCTGATCATGGCAAATTGGAGCCATGGCGGTTTGTGGTGTTGGAAAAAGCGGCTTTGACCCGTTTGTCTGAACTGGTGCGAGACCTCGGGGCGGCGCGCGATCTTGATGAGATGCAATTGACCAAAGCGGTCAATCAATATGCCACCGCTGAACTGGCCGTTGCCGTGATTTGCAGCCCGAAGCCTTCTGAAAAGGTGCCAGAAATCGAACAAGTCTATTCCGCAGGGGCGGCCTGTTTGGCGCTGCTCAACGTTGCTTTGGCCTCTGGTTGGGGCGCGAACTGGTTGTCTGGCTGGGCCTCGCATGATCCCGTCTTTCGCGATCAAGGTCTTGGCCTTGCGCCCCATGAAACTATTGCTGGCTTTATTCACATCGGCACCGAAAAAATGGCCCCGCCTGAGCGCCCGCGCCCAGACCTTGATGCCATCACGACTTGGGTTTCCGAGTAATGTTTGACGACTTTTTCAAAGCCATCGGCCAATTGAGCGACAAACGGTTTCAGTCTGTTTTGCTCAAAGGCATCGGCCTGTCGCTTGGCTTGCTGATCGCGGTCTATGTGGTCTTTGTTTGGGTCCTAGGGCTGTTTTTGCCCGACACAGTCACCCTGCCCCTGATTGGCGACATCAGCCTCGGCGTTGTGCTCTCTGTCGGGTCGTTCTTTGTGATGCTTGGCTTGTCGGTCTTCCTCATGGTGCCCGTGGCCTCGGCCTTTACGGGCTTCTTTTTGGACGAGGTCTCCGAAGCTGTTGAAGACAAACACTATCCCCACCTGCCCCCCGCGCCGCGTCAAAAATGGGGCGACATGTTGCGCGACACTTTCGGGTTTTTGGGTGTGTTGATTGTGGCCAATATCGTGGCCTTGCTGCTGTACTTGGTGCTCAGCATCGGCGCGCCGTTCATCTTTTGGGCGCTCAACGGGTTCTTATTGGGGCGCGAGTATTTTCAAATGGTCGCCATGCGCCGATTGGGCCGCGCAGGCGCAAAAGCCGCACGCGCGCGCCACGCGCCGAAGATCTGGCTCGCCGGTGCTTTGATGGCCGTACCGCTGTCCATTCCCTTGGTGAACTTGTTGATCCCAGTGCTGGGTGCGGCGACCTTTACGCATATGTTTATGCGTCTTGAAGGCGCGCGATTGTAGCGCGCGCCGCAAAGAACAGCGCTTAGCTGTCACCAACGGCGGGTAGGCTCTTGGTCCAGTCCAAGTCCTGCCACGAGACGGCCCCTGAAAAGATCACGTACACCAAAACGCCCCAAATCACGAAAGACACCAAGGTGACGATAAGTGCCTTGCGGCGTGGACGGTAGTTGGACGGCGCGCCCGCGTGCGTGCCCTCAACAATATCGTCATCATCACCCTGCGTGCGCAACCCGATGGGCAAAGCCACAAACATCACCATAAACCAAGTGACAGCATACAAGACAATGGCCGAGATAATTGACATGGAATGTCATCCTTTCAGGTGAGCGGTCTAAACCTGCTCAAGTTCGATTAAACAGCCGTTGAAATCCTTGGGGTGCAAGAACAACACTGGCTTGCCATGAGCGCCAATTTTCGGCTCACCCGTTCCCAGAACACGCGCGCCATCGGCCAGCAATTTGTCACGCGCGACCAGAATATCATCCACCTCGTAACAGATGTGGTGAATCCCGCCGCTCGGGTTCTTGTCCAGATAGCCCGTGATGGGAGAGTTGTCACCCAAGGGATAAAGCAATTCGATCTTTGTGTTCGGCAATTCAATAAAAACAACCGTCACACCATGATCTGGCTCGTCTTGTGGCGGATTGACCTTGGCCCCCAAAGTGCCTGCGTATTGCGCGGCGGCCGCCTCAAGATCTGGCACCGCTATTGCGACATGGTTTAAACGTCCAATCATCGTCTTCTCTCCCGTGCTTTTGCCGCAGTTATGACCCGTCAAAGCCCCCGCCCGCAAGCGGCGGTTCGACGCAGGACAGCGCCCAATTTCGGCTAGATCGCGATAGGCGTTGCGATACTCTTTCCATGCGCGCCCCAAGGTTAACACGGTGTTCACCATCTTTGGTTTTAACTTATGCGACACAAATTCGTGGAGAGTTCATCATGGCCAATGACCTTGAAAGCCTTTTGCCAACGCAAATGCCAACACGCGACCGCCCTTTGCTGGGCTCAACCGTTTTGGTCGTCGAAGACAGCCGCTTTGCCTCTGAGGCTTTGCGCTTGCTGTGCTTGCGCTCTGGCGCGCGTATTCGACGCGCGGACACTTTGGAACATGCGCGCAAACATCTGCGTGTTTTCCGCCCCAATGTGGTGATCATCGATCTGGGTCTGCCGGACGGGTCTGGCGCTGAATTGATCGAAGAACTGTCCAAAGCCTCGCCGCGCACAGACGTAATTTTGGGCATGTCGGGGGACACGGGCACAGAAAACCTTGCCTTGGACGCTGGCGCAGACGGGTTTATTGCCAAACCCATCGCCAATCTCGGCGAATTTCAACAGATTGTGCTGTCTGCGATGCCCAAAACCGCGCAACCGAAAGGAATGCGCTCGGTGTCGGACGAAGTTATCCGCCCCGATTTGCTGGCACTTCAGGACGACTTTGTGCACATCGCGGATCTTATGACGCTCAACCACGATGAGGACATGTTGGATTATATTGCGCAGTTTTTGGCGAGCATCGCGCGCTCAGCTGGCGATACAGAATTGATCGATGCGGCCACATCCCTTGCGGGGCACCGTAAACAGGGCGCGCCCCTTGGGTCCGACATCGCGCGCATCACCGGATTGGTTCAAAAACGCATCGACCAAAAACGCGCCATCTAAGCGCAAGCTGATGCAGCGCCTTCGGCGTTGGA
>NZ_JBDMZG010000093.1:0-3836 GCF_039769035.1 Pacificibacter sp. | reverse complement strand
CAGGCGCCGGTGCTGCGGCGGCAACAGGTGCGGCTGCGGCGACAGATTGGACGACTTGTTGTACAGGCGGTTGGCGGCTGACACGAACATTCAAGTTGTCGTTGTCACCGTATTCGCGCATCACTTCGATTTCTGTAAGATCATTTGTCGTTAGCATTTCTGCCAATGCCTGAATGAATTGTACGTCGGACTCGTTTTTCTTGGTCATTTTACTCAACCCAATCTTGCCGCTTGTGTCGCGGATTGTTTCTCAGCTTTGAACGCTTATACGGCAGGCGGCTTAGGGTGAAAACCCTTTAATTATTGTTCGTTCGCGCTCAATTGTTGGGCGATTGCTTTTAAAGTCGTGTTCGATTGTATTTATTCGGCCGAGAAAACGAGTGGATGTGTGAAATATTTATTTTACCACTTGATAAAAAAAATAGTTGTGGCACGCTGATTACAAGAGCGAAAAGCCGCCTTTAGCGACCTATAGACATGGAGCCGAGAAATGGAAAACAGGGAACGACATGCAGGAATAGTGGCGGGTAGATTGCCTGCTGATGCCCTTGCCGAGAATTTTACAGACCTGCACGAGCCACTTGCTGACCACGAAGCGCAAGTCGCCGCCGACAGGTGCTACTTTTGTTATGATGCCCCGTGCATGACAGCCTGCCCAACGTCGATTGATATTCCGATGTTCATTCGTCAAATCGTTACAGGCACGCCGAAAGCTGCCGCCAAAACGATTTTCGATCAAAACATCTTGGGTGGAATGTGCGCACGCGTTTGCCCCACTGAAACCCTGTGTGAAGAAGTCTGTGTGCGCGAAATTGCTGAAGGTAAGCCTGTCGAAATCGGCCGCTTGCAACGCTTTGCCACTGATACATTGATGGCAGAGGCGGCGCATCCCTATGAGCGCGCTGAGGCCACTGGCAAAACGATCGCTGTTGTGGGCGCGGGGCCTGCTGGCCTGTCGGCTGCGCACCGATTGGCGATGCTCGGGCACGACGTAACTTTGTTCGACAGCCGCCCAAAGCTTGGCGGACTGAATGAGTTTGGTATTGCCAGTTATAAATCCACTGAAAATTTTGCGCAAAAAGAAGTCGAATGGCTGCTGTCCATCGGCGGCATTCAGGTGCAATCTGGTCAAAAGCTCGGCGAAGACATCACGCTGGAGGGTTTGAAATCTGACTTTGATGCAGTGTTCTTGTCCATCGGTCTTGGGGGTGTGAACGCCCTGCGTGCTGACGGTGTTGATTTGGATGGCGTTGAAGACGCGGTCGAGTTCATCGCGAAATTGCGCCAATCTGATGATCTGTCGACCTTGCCTGTTGGGCGTAATGTCGTGGTGATTGGCGGCGGCATGACGGCTGTTGATGCCGCTGTGCAGGCCAAGCTTTTGGGCGCGCAAAACGTAACGATGGCGTATCGGCGCGGCAAGGACCGTATGGGCGCGTCAGAATATGAACAAGATTTGGCGACCTCAAAAGGCGTTACGATTCTGTACGATGCGCAGCCGTCTGCGGTGTTGGGCGAGGGATCGTGCTCTGAGGTCGTCTTCGAATACACGGCTGAGGTTGACGGCGCGTTGAAAGGCACAGGCGAGATGGTGAGCATTGCCGCCGATCAAGTGCTTGTGGCGATTGGTCAAACGTTGCTCGGTGCCCCTGAGGGTCTGACGATTGAGGGCGGCAAGATTGCTGTCGATGCGATGGGGAAAACCACAGTTGAAAACGTCTGGGCTGGCGGCGACTGCGCCTCTGGCGGTGACGATTTGACGGTGACTGCCGTGGCCGAAGGGCGCGACGCGGCGATGGATATTCATTCAGTTTTGATGGGCGAGGGCTAAATCATGGCAGATCTTACAAGCGAATTTTGTGGCATTAAGTCCCCGAACCCATTCTGGTTGGCCTCTGCACCGCCCACCGACAAAGAATACAACGTGCGCCGCGCTTTCGAAGCAGGCTGGGGCGGTGTTGTGTGGAAAACGCTCGGCGCGGAAGGTCCGCCTGTGGTCAACGTCAACGGGCCGCGGTACGGCGCTATTTTTGGTGCAGACCGGCGTCTTTTGGGTCTCAACAATATCGAATTGATCACGGATCGCCCGTTGGAAGTGAACCTTGCGGAAATGACGCGGGTGAAAAAGGATTACCCAGATCGCGCACTGGTCGCCTCTGTGATGGTGCCTTGTGACGAGAAAAGCTGGAAAGATATTCTGCCGCGCATTGCTGAAACCGGCTGTGACGGGTTCGAGCTGAACTTTGGCTGTCCTCACGGAATGGCGGAACGCGGCATGGGCTCGGCTGTGGGCCAAGTGCCTGAGTATATCGAAATGGTGACACGTTGGTGTAAAGAGGCGACGGGGCTGCCGATCATCGTCAAACTGACGCCAAACATCAGCAACATTTTGCTGCCAGCTGAGGCTGCAAAGCGTGGTGGTGCGGATGCCGTGTCTTTGATCAATACGATCAATTCGATCACTGGCGTGAACCTTGATAGCTTTAGTCCTGAGCCAATGATCGACGGCAAGGGCACCCATGGTGGCTATTGCGGTCCTGCGGTCAAACCCATTGCGATGAACATGGTTGCAGAGATCGCGCGCAACGCAGAGACGCATGACTTGCCGATTTCTGGCATCGGTGGCGTCACCACCTGGCGTGATGCGGCCGAATTTTTGGCGCTTGGGGCAGGCAACGTGCAGGTTTGTACGGCTGTGATGACCTATGGCTTTAAAGTCGTTGAGGAAATGATCTCTGGTCTGTCTGAATATTTGGACAGCAAGGGCATGACATCGGTGGCTGAGCTGTCGGGCAAAGCTGTGCCGAACGTGACAGATTGGCAGTATTTGAACCTCAACCATGTCACCAAGGCGGTGATTGATCAGGACGAATGTATTTCTTGTGGACGTTGCTATGCGGCGTGTGAGGACACGTCTCACCAAGCGATTTCCATGACGCCAGATCGGGTGTTTGAGGTGATGGATGACGAATGTGTCGCCTGTAATCTATGTGTGAACGTCTGTCCGATTGAGGGCTGCATCACCATGAAAACATTGCAGCCAGGTGATCTGGATGAGCGCACCGGTGAAACAGTGTCAAAAGATTATGGCAACTGGACAGAACACCCGAACAACCCTTCTGCAACTGCGGCAGAGTAGGGCGCACGCCAAATGACCGAGCTGCGATATCGTGGCTCGGAGGTTGAGAATGACCAGTCCCCGTGCGTTTCGTGCGGGGATTTTCTTCGTAATAGGCTCTGCGTTTCTTATTGCTTGGTGTCGTAAGGCGTTTCCAATTGTGCAGCTGAGCCGAAATATGCTGCTTCACGGTCTTGAATATTGTTCGGCGCAGCTGATTTGGGCGCTTCAACAGGGGAAGCCATTTCGGTGGTGTTCGGCGCACTCGTTGGGGCGGCAAGGGAATGTTGATCTTTATCCGCGCGTGGCATTTGTGCCTGTGACGTCACATCTTCGCGCGAATGGGGCTGTGCCGCATTGTCACCATCATGGGTGTGCGCACGTTTTGCTTCGACTTGCGCGATGACCGTGCGCAGATCGCTTTCCATTTCGAGCAAACTCACTTGAAAGGCTGGGGTTGGTCCCGCCAATGTTTTTTCGTCAAGCTGCGGTTCGTTTTGCGATGCGTTGCGCGGCGCACTGGGCGCGTAGGCCCCAGAATCGTCATTCTTTGATCGAGGCACGTCAACCTTTGATCGAGGCACGTCAACGTTGCCATTCTTGTTGAAAGAATGGGCGTCATTGCGCATTTGCGCGGCAGGATCATCCGAAATTGCGGCAACAGCTGCCGCGTCCTGCCGAGGTTGTACGGGCGGCGACGATGACACGTCTCCCCCAT
>NZ_JBDMZG010000092.1:0-41429 GCF_039769035.1 Pacificibacter sp. | reverse complement strand
CCATATTTTGCAGTTGGAATCTTTTCGAAGGAAACATTCATCGCGGATCTATACTTGATCCCTGCGGGCATCGTTGGCGTTCTGATCGGCGCTTACTTGCACAAACAGATGTCTGAAAAGCTGTTCTTTGGTCTGACCTATGTGTTTTTGGTCGTCACGGGATTGAAACTTATTTTCGACGCTTTGACCTGATGCTTTGACGTGATGCTTTGCTCAAGCGCGGGCGATGTTGGCTAAGCGTCATCCCCTGCAGGAGCGGCGACCGCTGCCAATGTTTCAAACGCTTGACCAGAGGCAACCACGCACGACATTCCGTGCACATTCGTGACCAAAATGGTCCAGCTTCCGGTGTCTTTTGAGGCGTAAACTTCGAAGACACCGCTGTTCGGTACAAGGCCGATGGACTGGCGCGCTTCGCCAAATTTCTGGGTGAGTTGCTCAACGGCTTGATCGCGTTTCGCGCATTGAAGTTCCGCCGCTGCGGGTGTTGTCAGGCCAATGATTACAAACGCTGAGGCGGTCAGAAGGCGTGAGAAAACTGTCATCTTATGTCCTTTTGTGTCGAGAACCGTGCATCGTATTTGTCAGCTATGTTCCTCTTGTTGCGGTCAAATAATGGTTAATACAGCGGTCTCTAGCGGCGTGTGCGTGCCTAACTGCGTTAACTTTTTCTGCGGTGCGGAAATTTAAGGGTTGCGTAATGGTGCGCATACGTGACTAATTGCGCAACAATATTGCGGAGCAAAAGAATCAATGACCCAAGCAGTCCAGACTTCCACAGCAGCACGTCCCTACCGATCAGCGCTCTACATTCCGGGTGCAAAAGAACGCGCCTTGGAAAAAGCCAAGGGTCTCGCTTGTGATGCGATCTTGTTTGACCTTGAAGACGCTGTCGCGCCTTCAGAAAAAGACACGGCGCGTGAGACGTTGAAGGCAGCGATCGCAGCAGGGGGCTATGGGGTGCGCGCAAAAATTGTACGAGTCAATGGATTTGATACGCAATGGGGCCAAGATGATGTCGCCGCGTTTGTTGGGGCAGATATCGACGGTATTTTGCTGCCAAAGGTTGAAGGCGCCGCGATGGTTGAAGCCTTGGCGCAGGCCATTCCTGATGTGCCAATTTGGGCGATGATGGAAACGCCGCTTGGGATGTTGAACGCAGCCGAGATTGCAGCGCACCCGCGTATGGCGGGGTTTGTTATGGGCACAAATGATTTGGCGAAAGAGCTAAACGCGCGTTTTCGTGCAGACCGCTTGCCCATGATGGGGGGGCTGCATTTGGCTTTGTTGGCTGCCAAGGCTTACGGGCTTGTGGTGCTGGACGGCGTGTACAACGCGTTTAAAGACGACGATGGTCTGAAAAATGAGTGCGAGCAGGGGCGCGACATGGGATTTGACGGCAAAACGTTGATCCACCCTGCGCAGTTGGCCACTGCCAATGCTGCCTTCGCGCCCAGTGCAGGCGAGATCGATTTGGCTGAACGCCAGATTGCTGCTTTTGAGGCTTGCGAGGCAAAAGGAGAGGCCGTCGCAGTTGTGGATGGTAAGATCGTAGAAAATCTTCATATTGTTACGGCGCGGGCCACTTTGGAAAAGGCGCGCGCGATCTCAGCAATGGAGTAAGCCATGATCCTTATTATTCTCGGGGTGCTGCTATGGAGCGGCGCACATCTATTCAAACGGCTTGCGCCTGATGCGCGGGCCAATCTTGGTGACAAAGGCCGCGGTCTTGTGGCCATTCTATCGATCCTTGCGATTGTGTTGATGGTCATCGGATATCGCGGTGCAAGCGGACCGGTTTTTTGGGAACGCACTGCGCCTCTTGCGGGCATCAACAACCTTTTGATGCTGTTTGCATTCTACTTGTTTGCGGCAAGCGGCCTGAAAACACGGATCACATCTAAAATTAAGAACCCACAGCTGACAGCCGTTAAGGTTTGGGCCTTTGCGCATCTTTTGGTGAATGGCGCTTTGGAAGACATCTTGCTTTTCGGCGGCATGTTGGCTTGGGCTGTGGTGACTGTGATCGTGCTAAAGCGCAGCGGCGAGCAACCAGAGCCAGCACCTGCGGTCAACACGGGCAACGAAATCAAAGCAGTCGTGGGGTCTGCGGGTTTGACCATTGTTGTCATGGGCGTTCATGCGTGGCTTGGCGCCACACCTTGGGGTTAAGGAGTACTTTCGATGCATGCATATCGACTTTTGACCGCCGACGACACGTCAGAGTTTTGTCACAAGGTGACGGAAGCTCTGAGCAAAGGGTGGGAGCTCTACGGAGATCCTGCCTACGCATATGACGCGGCGAATGGCACCATGCGCTGTGCCCAAGCTGTTACCAAAGTCGCAGGTGGTGAATACGACCGCGATGTAAAATTAGGAGTCCTCTAGCGGGGGCTCTTAAACCACGGAGCTTATACAGATGAAGACCAATGCAGGACGTTTTTTCGAGGATTACGCGGTTGGACAAGTGATCGAACACGCGGTGCCGCGGACTTTGTCTGGGGGCGAGCGTGCACTTTACCATGCGCTCTATCCTGCACGTCATGCATTGTATTCATCTGATGAGTTCGCACATGACTGCGGATTGCCTGCGTCGCCGATGGATGACTTGATTGCGTTTCACACGGTGTTTGGCAAAACGGTTCCCGATGTGTCGCTCAATGCTGTTGCAAATCTTGGTTATGCGGAAGGGCGGTTTCTAAAACCGGTTTTTGCTGGCGATACCTTGCGTTCCGTGTCCGAAGTGATCGGGGTCAAACAAAACTCCAACGGCAAATCGGGTGTGGTTTGGGTGCGCACCAAAGGGCTTAATCAACACGGTGAGACTGTGTTGGAATATGTGCGCTGGGTGATGGTGCGCAAAGGTGATTTGGAAGCCCCCGCGCCCGAAACTGTTATTCCGCAGCTGTCAGGCGTTGTGGATCCAAGCACGCTGTCATTGCCTGAAGGGCTTGAATTCCTGCGCTATGACTTTGCGCTGGCGGGGGAAGAGCACAGGTTCGCTGATTACGAGATTGGTGAAAAGATTGATCACGTTGATGGCGTGACGATTGAAGATGCTGAACACATGATGGCAACGCGGCTTTGGCAAAATACCGCAAAAGTGCATTTTGACGCGACCAACCGCGAAGATGGCAAGCGACTGATTTATGGTGGTCATGTGATTTCCATGGCGCGGGCTTTGTCTTTCAATGGCTTGGCGAATGCGCAGATGATTGCTGCGATCAACGGCGGGGCGCATGCCAATCCGTGTTTCGCAAGTGATACTGTGCGGGCCTGGTCGGAAGTGTTGGATAAGGCTGATACGCGCGCACCAGGTGTTGGCGCTGTGCGATTGCGGCTTGTCGCGGTGAAAGACGGTGCGCCAGATTTCGCTCTGAAAGGGGATGATGGAAAATATCATCCTGACGTGCTTTTGGATCTTGATTACTGGGTGCTCATGCCGCTTTGATATGGGCATGAAGCAATTTATTTTTGCCGCAATTGCCGCCGTCTTTGTAAATCAATCTGCCCCTGCGCAGGCCGACCTTGCGTCTGATGCCCCAGACACTGTGGTCGGGTTCGTGGAAAGCAATCTTATTGCGACGTTCTATCATGAGCTTGGCCATGCGTTGATTGATATCGAACAGCTGCCCGTGTTTGGACAAGAAGAAGATGCCGCAGACGTGTTGTCCGTCGTGTTGATCGATGCCTTTTATGACGAAGAGACCGCGGTTCAAATCACGTATGACGCGGCATATGGTTTTTTAGGCTACGCGGACGAACAAGCCGAAACGGGTGAAGAACCCGCGTTTTGGGATACGCATGGACCTGATTTGCAACGCTACTATACGCTCGTATGCCTGTTCTACGGGGCGGATGCTGAAGAGCGCGATGATGTTGCGCAAGAGTTGGGTCTCCCACAAGAACGCGCAGAAACTTGCGAGGAAGAATTCGAATTGGCCGCTGACAGCTGGGGCGGTGTCTTGGACGATATCGCGGCCAACGGCGGCGGCACCTCGATGGAACTCGGAGAGCTTGACGACAGCACGCCATCAGGGGCTTTGACGAGCCAAGTGATCAAGGCCGAGGTCGAGGCCTTTAACGCTGGGTTCCAATTGTCGAGCCCATTGACTGTCGAAGTGGCGCCCTGCGGTGAAGCGAACGCGTTTTATGACCCAAACAATACGACGCTGACGGTGTGCACGGAGTATGGCGACTCATTGGCGGATATGGCGCCTGCGCTTTAAGGCAGCTTTGTCGCTGACTTGGTGCAGTGGCGTGGCTGGCTAAAGTATACTAAAATCGTCAGAAAATTTGTGACCGCATTTTGTGATCACGACGAAAAATTTGTGATCACAAATGGTAAGTTTTTGACTGTTTTGCCATGAATGTGCTGAAATTTATTGTTCGTTAGCGCTGACAATGGATGACTCTGGCGAAGAACTTGTTACAACACGTAAGAACCGTCACCGCATCATTCGTGAAAGGAATTCGCCATGGCTGATGTGAACCGAGGCAACCGCCCTCTGTCACCCTTTATGATCGGGACATACTATCGTCCCCAGATGACGTCGATGTCATCTATTCTTGTACGCATTACTGGTAACGCTTTGATCGTTGCCACCGTGATGATTGTCTGGTGGCTTGTTGCCGCAGCCGTATCACCGGAATGCTTTGCCTCAGCCGACGCCTTTTTGCGCTCTTGGTTTGGCGACTTGGTCTTTTTCCTATCCACTTGGGCGCTTTGGTATCACTTGGGCGGCGGTTTGCGTCACCTCGCGTGGGACTTCGGCTACTGTTTGAACGTTGAAACCTCTGAGAAACTTGGCTGGGCCATGTTGATCGGTGCGACTGTTCTGACATTCCTCACAATGATCGTCACATAAGGGAGCGCGCAGAATATGTCTTTTCGCACTGATCGCCAACGCGCAGTAGGTCTTGGCGCGGCCAAATCCGGCCCCGAGCACCACTGGCACATGATCACGACGTCTATCGCGTTGTTGATCCTCATCCCATTATTCGTCTTGTCTTTCGGCAATGCCCTGGGCGGCACTTACGAAGAAGTTCTGGCGACATACAGCCGGCCTTATCCTTCTATCATCGCAGGCCTCACATTGGTTGTTGGCCTCATTCACTTCAAAAACGGCGCGCAAGTTCTCATCGAGGACTATGTGGGTGGGATCAAACGCAAGTTCACAATCATTGCTGTGAACATGCTGTCCTACACTTTGATCGCCGCAGGCCTGTTTGGCCTTGTTAAACTCGCGCTGTAAGGAGCACACCCCATGGCAGCAGCTTATGAATATGAAACACACGACTACGACGTCGTTGTGATCGGCGCTGGTGGCGCTGGCTTGCGTGCGACCCTCGGCATGGCCGAACAGGGCCTGCGCACAGCTTGTGTGACCAAAGTTTTCCCAACCCGTTCGCACACTGTTGCGGCTCAAGGCGGCATCGCGGCGTCTTTGGGTAACATGGGGCCAGACAGCTGGCAGTGGCACATGTATGACACAGTCAAAGGTTCTGACTGGCTTGGTGATACAGATGCGATGGAATATCTCGCCCGTGAAGCGCCCAAGGCGGTTTACGAGCTTGAGCACTACGGTGTGCCATTCTCGCGCACTGAAGAAGGCAAAATCTACCAGCGTCCTTTCGGTGGTCACACCACCGAATTCGGCGAAGGTCCCCCCGTTCAGCGCACCTGTGCCGCGGCCGACCGGACTGGTCACGCGATCTTGCACACGCTTTACGGCCAGTCTTTGAAAAACAACGCTGAGTTTTACATCGAATACTTCGCCATCGACTTGATCATGTCTGAAGACGGTCAATGTCAGGGTGTTGTTTGCTGGAAGCTCGACGACGGTACATTCCACATCTTCAATGCAAAAATGGTTGTGTTGGCGACAGGCGGTTACGGTCGTGCCTACTTCTCAGCCACATCTGCACACACATGTACAGGTGACGGCGGCGGCATGGTCGCGCGCGCTGGTTTGGCGTTGCAGGATATGGAATTCGTTCAATTCCACCCAACCGGCATTTACGGCTCTGGCTGTTTGATCACCGAAGGCGCACGCGGCGAAGGTGGTTACTTGACCAACTCCGAAGGCGAACGTTTCATGGAACGTTACGCGCCGACCTATAAAGACCTTGCACCACGTGACTACGTGTCTCGCTCCATGACTATGGAAATTCGCGAAGGTCGCGGTGTTGGCGCTGAGGGCGATCACATCCACCTCAACTTGGCGCACTTGCCACCAGAAGCGCTTGCTGAGCGTCTTCCCGGCATTTCCGAGTCCGCGAAAATCTTTGCTGGCGTGGACGTGAACAAAGAGCCAATCCCAGTTTTGCCAACAGTGCACTACAACATGGGCGGCATTCCAACAAACTACTGGGGTGAGGTTCTCAACCCAACTGCCGAAGATCAAAACGCGGTTGTGCCTGGCCTTATGGCTGTGGGCGAGGCGGGCTGTGCTTCTGTCCACGGTGCGAACCGCTTGGGGTCAAACTCCTTAATCGACCTTGTGGTGTTTGGTCGCGCAGCTGCGATCAAAGCTGGCAAAGTTGTTGACGCGGATGCGCCGAACCCAGTGCTCAACCAAGCTTCTATTGATGCGGCCTTTGATCGTTTCGACGGTCTGCGCAATGCAAACGGTGCGATCAAAACAGCTGAGTTGCGTCTTGAGATGCAAAAAACAATGCAAGCTGACGCGGCTGTGTTCCGTACAGATAAGACGCTCAAAGAGGGCGTTGATAAGATGACAGTCATCGCAGGCAAAATGGGTGATCTTCAGGTCACCGATCGCAGCCTCGTGTGGAACTCTGATCTGATGGAAACACTTGAACTGGCCAACTTGATGCCAAACGCGATGGCCACCATCGTTGGCGCCGAAGCACGCAAAGAGTCTCGCGGCGCGCACGCGCACGAAGACTACCCAGAGCGTGACGATAAAGCGTGGCGTGTGCACACTGTGGCACATGTCGACGGCAACAAAGTTGAATTGTCTCACCGCGACGTGGTCAAAGATCCTTTGTCCACTGAAGCAGAAGGCGGCATCAGCCTCAAAACAATCGCGCCCAAAGCGCGGACCTTCTAAGGAGATCACCCATGGTACAGCTTACACTGCCTAAGAACTCCAAGATCACGACAGGCAAAACTTGGCCGAAGCCCGAGGGCGCGACCAATGTGCGCAAGTTTCAGATCTATCGCTACAATCCGGACGAGAACAAAAACCCAAGCGTGGACACGTATTTTGTCGATATGGACAAATGTGGCCCGATGGTTTTGGACGCGCTGATCAAGATCAAAAACGAAATTGATGCAACGCTCACGTTCCGCCGCTCTTGCCGTGAAGGCATCTGTGGTTCTTGTGCGATGAACATCGATGGCATCAACACTCTGGCCTGTATTTACGGCATGGATGAGATCAAAGGCGATGTGAAAATCTACCCTCTGCCGCACATGCCTGTGGTCAAAGATTTGATCCCAGACCTCACGCACTTCTACGCGCAACACGCGTCGATCATGCCGTGGCTTGAGACCAAGACAAACCGTCCAGCGAAAGAGTGGCGTCAGTCCATTGAAGACCGCAAAAAGCTTGATGGTCTGTATGAATGTGTGATGTGTGCGTCTTGTTCCACATCTTGCCCATCATACTGGTGGAACGGCGACAAATACCTCGGGCCAGCAGCTTTGCTGCACGCATACCGCTGGATCATTGACAGCCGCGATGAGGCAACTGGCGAACGTTTGGACGAGTTGGAAGATCCGTTCAAACTGTACCGTTGCCACACAATCATGAACTGTTCCAAAACATGCCCTAAGGGCTTGAACCCAGCGAAAGCGATCGCGTCTATCAAAGGCATGATGCTTGAACGCGCACACTAAGGCTTTGGGTCTCACAGTCGTTGGAAGACAGACCTAATTTGGTTCAATCGAATGAAAAGGCCCCGCAGTTGCGGGGCCTTTTTTCTGTCCCTAAGACCTCAGGGGGTTAGGCCGCCCATCAGTAAAAGAGCGGCCCGTGCTTGGCGCGTTGGGGCTTAACAGAACCGTTCGACCCCGATCACCTGCGCATCACCATAGCGCGGACCATGCGCCCAGCCGACTGGCATGATCTGCTCAATTTCAGCCAAATCATCAGCACTCAACGTTATGGACGTCGCGGGCAACCAGTCTTGCAGATGTTCCTTGGTGCGTGTGCCCGGAATAGGGATGACCATGTCATTCGCCTTCATGGACCACGCAATTGCGAGTGCAGTGACCGTAACGCCTTTGCGGGCCGCGAAATCGCGTAGAGCGTGGACATGCTGCATATTGGCGGAGAAATTTGGCTCCATAAAGCGTGGGTTTGATTTGCGGAAATCATGGCTTTCGAAGTTTGGCGGGTCGAGATCAACGGAGCTGATGATGCCACGGCCAACCGGCGAGAAGGGTACAAAAGCGATGCCAAGTTCTTGGCACGTTTGCAAAACACCCAGCTCAGGCTCCCGCGACCACAGCGAATATTCACTTTGAACCGCGCGCACTGGCGTCACCGCATGGGCGCGACGAATGGTGGTGGGCGCAACTTCTGACAGTCCCCAACCGCCGATCAGCCCCTCTTCGATCAACTTGCCCATGTGTTCGGCTACCTCTTCGATGGGGCGATCTTGTTCGCGGCGGTGGATGTAATACAGTTCAACGTGATCACGATTGAGACGCTTCAACGAGCCCTCAAGTTCACCCCGAATATACCCTGCCTCATTGTTGATCGAACGGGGTGGGCCAGGCACGATCGACGCCTTCGTGGCCAAGGTGATATTGGTTTTGGCCCCAACCTCTTTGAAATATCGGCCGATAACGGTTTCTGATCGTCCCATGCCGTAGATATTGGCGGTGTCCCAAAAGTTGATGCCCGCGTCTTCAGCAGCCGCGAGGGTTTCCAAGCTGGTTTCATCATCGGCACGACCAAAGAAGCCTGCAAAGCTCATGGCGCCAAGCCCAAGCGCACTCACCTCGGGGCCGTTTTTGCCCAATTTCCGTTTTGGCATCGTCATGGGGATCTCCAAATATCTTTGATAAAAAGGGCCGCCCCTTGGGCGACCCTTGTATTCTAGTTCATAGGCTGGCTGTGCCAAAGGTTCACTTATGCAAAGGCGGCTTGCAGAGCGATTTCGACCATATCACCGAATGAGCTCTCGCGCTCTGACGATGGCAGGGCTTCATGTGTGATCAGATGGTCTGACACAGTCAAAACAGCCAGTGCGCGCACGCTGTGACGGGCTGCCAAATTGTACAGTTCGGCGGCTTCCATCTCGACGCCCAAAATACCATGGCGGATCATGATTTCATTCAAATCAGGGCGCTCGTCATAGAACACATCGGATGAATAGATATTGCCGACATGCGTTGCAGTGTCTTTGGCCCTGGCCGCTGCGACCGCTTTTTCCAACAGACCGAAATCGGCACAAGGCGCAAAGTTGATGTCTTTGAAAATACCACGTGACGGCGTGGACAGGGTGGTGGCAGTCATACCAATGATCACGTCACGCACTTTGATGTCTTCTTGCATCGCGCCACATGACCCGATGCGGATAAGTGTCTTTGCGCCGTATTCCGTGATCAATTCGTTGGCATAAATCGACAGGGATGGCATGCCCATGCCTGACCCGTGAATGGTCACAGGGTTGCCTTTGTAAGTCCCTGTAAACCCAAACATCCCGCGGACTTCGTTCACAAGTTTTGGGTTGTCCAAAAACGTCTCGGCCGCCCACTTGGCGCGATATGGATCGCCGGGCAGCAACACAGTTTCGGCGATGTCGCCCTTAGCTGCAGAAATATGTGGAGTTGGCATAATGGCACCTTTTGTCTGAAGTTGCCTTGACTATAACTCCGAAATTCCCACGCGCTAGGGGTTACGTCGCGCTCACAAGCTCCGGTTCAACAAGGCCAACGATATCGAACATGATGCGATTAAGCTCGAAATCTTTGGGGGTATAGACGCGCGCGACGCCCATTTCGAGCAAAGCCTTTTCATCAGCTTCGGGAATAATGCCGCCGACAATAACAGGGATGTGAGACAGATCACTTGCCTTCATGATGTCCATCAAATCAGCGATCAACGGCATATGAGACCCTGATAAAATTGACAGGCCAACGACATGCGCATCGTCGCGTCGCGCCGCTTCAACAATCTCCGTTGGCGTCAGTCGAATGCCTTCATAGGTGATGTCCATCCCGCAATCGCGGGCGCGTGCTGCGATTTGTTCAGCGCCGTTTGAGTGCCCATCAAGGCCTGGTTTTCCGACCAAGAATTTGAGCGGACGGCCCAGTGTTTTAGACACGCGTGCAACTTGTTCGCGGATATCGTCCAACCCGTCGGTGCGGTTTGACGTGCTTTGCGACACACCCGTTGGCCCACGATACTGCCCAAATGCATTGCGCACCATCGCTCCCCATTCGCCTGTTGTTGCCCCCGCTTTGGCCGCTGCAATAGACGGTGGCATAATGTTTGCACCCGATGCAGCAGCATCGCGCAGATCCTTCAGGGCATTTTGCACGGCTGCTTCATTGCGCGCTGCCCGCCAAGCGGTCAGGCGCGTGATTTGGTCTGCTTCCGCGTCTGGGTCGGAGGCCATGATAGAGCCGTCCCCTGTGGTCAGAGGAGAAGGCTCGCCTTCCAGCCATTTGTTGACGCCCACGACGGTGGTTGATCCTGCTTCGATGCGCCCAATGCGGTCTGCGTTGGCATCGACCAATCGCGATTTCATATATTCAATGGCATCAATCGCACCGCCCATGCCATCCAGCGTATCCAGCTCTGCGCGGGCGCCTTCTTTAAGCGTGGCAACCTTGCGGTCAATCGCTGGATTGCCGTCAAATAGGTCATCGTATTCCAGCAAATCCGTTTCATAGGCCAGAATTTGCTGCATGCGCAGGGACCACTGCTGGTCAAACGGGCGCGGCAGCCCAAGTGCTTCGTTCCATGCTGGCAATTGCACAGCGCGCGCACGCGCATTTTTCGACAAGGTCACGGCCAGCATTTCGATCAAAATGCGGTAGACGTTGTTTTCGGGTTGTTGCTCAGTAAGTCCAAGCGAATTCACCTGCACACCATAGCGAAAACGGCGAAATTTTGGGTCTTCGATACCATAGCGCGTTTGCGTGATCTCATCCCATAACTCGACAAAGGCACGCATTTTGCACAGCTCGGTGACAAAGCGGATGCCTGCATTCACGAAAAACGAAATGCGCCCCACCATCGCAGGAAAGGCCTCTGATGGTACTTTGCCTTTAAGGTCATCCAGCACGGCAATCGCGGTGGCCAATGCAAAGGCAAGTTCTTGTTCTGGCGTCGCACCGGCTTCTTGCAAATGGTAGGAACAGATGTTCATCGGGTTCCATTTGGGCATGTGTTTTTGCGTGTAGGCAGCGATGTCAGTCGTCATGCGCATCGACGGGCGCGGCGGACACACATATGTGCCGCGTGACAGGTATTCTTTCACGATATCGTTTTGCACCGTGCCTTGCAGCTTGGAAATGTCGGCACCCTGTTCTTCGGCCGCCGCAATATACAGCGCCAAGAGCCACGGGGCGGTGGCGTTGATGGTCATCGATGTGTTCATTTGTTCCAACGGGATGCTGTCAAACAACATTCGCATGTCACCCAAATGCGAAATCGGCACGCCGACCTTGCCGACTTCCCCCTTGGCGAGTTCATGATCACTGTCGTAGCCGGTCTGAGTGGGCAAATCGAACGCAACAGATAGACCTGTCTGTCCCTTGGCCAGATTGCCACGATACAGGGCGTTCGACGCTTTGGCTGTTGAGTGACCCGCGTAGGTCCGGAACAGCCAAGGTCTGTCTTTTTGGGCTTGGGTCATTGTATGGCCTCATCCGAGTTGAAACTAAATTTCGTCAATTGTACCAAAATTGGAATAATAAGCCAATATGAAATTTTGCACCGCAGAAAATCAATTTTACTGTGTATTTATAAATACTTGATTTGGTTTTGCGATTGACGTCTGTTTCTGAATTTCAAATTTTGGCCGAAATTTCGCATTCAATGGGTTATTAAATTACAAAAAATACAACAAAAATGTTGCAAAGTTACTTTGTGGACCGTATCGCTAAGGCGGAGAGGCCGCGATTCTGCGTCGCGGCATTGTGAAAAGCCTCGCGAAAACCAACGCGAAGATCCCGCCAAACCTCGTGTTTTGGCACCGTAAGGACGAAGAGGAGACTGACATGGCGCTAGATGAAATGGGCACATCGGCTCAGTATGCTGCACTTGAAAAAGACTTGTACGAGATGGGTGAAATCCCTCCGATGGGACATGTCCCATCGCAAATGTACGCTTGGGCGATCCGACGTGAGCGCCACGGTGAACCTGACAAAAGCTTTCAAGTCGAAGTTGTAGACACCCCTGAAATTGACGCGCATGAGGTGCTTGTGCTCGTGATGGCGGCTGGTGTGAACTACAATGGTGTCTGGGCTGGTCTCGGCGTGCCAATTTCACCCTTTGACGTGCACGGCGCCGACTATCACATCGCGGGGTCTGATGCGTCTGGGATCGTTTGGAAAGTCGGATCGAAGGTGAAAAACTGGAAAGTCGGCGACGAAGTTGTGATCCATTGCAATCAGGATGATGGCGACGATGAAGAATGCAACGGCGGCGATCCTATGTATTCACCGACCCAGCGGATCTGGGGCTACGAGACGCCAGATGGATCCTTTGCGCAGTTTACACGTGTTCAAGCGCAACAGCTTTTGAAGCGCCCGTCGCATCTGACTTGGGAAGAAAGTGCTTGCTACACGCTGACGCTCGCAACGGCTTACCGCATGTTGTTTGGTCACGCACCACATGACATCAAACCGGGACAACACGTTTTGGTTTGGGGCGCGTCCGGTGGGCTTGGCTCATATGCGATCCAATTGGCAAAGGCGGCGGGCGCACATGCGATCGGCGTGATCTCTGACGAAGACAAGCGCGATTTCGTGATGTCTTTGGGCGCGAAAGGCGTGATCAATCGCAAAGATTTCGATTGTTGGGGCCAACTGCCCACGGTGAACACGCCAGAATATGCGACATGGTTCAAAGAGGCGCGCCGGTTTGGCAAAGCGATCTGGGACATCACCGGCAAAGGCAACAACGTTGACATGGTGTTTGAACACCCTGGCGAAGCAACCTTCCCAGTATCGTCGTTCGTTTGCAAAAAGGGCGGGATGATCGTGATCTGTGCGGGTACGTCAGGTTTCAACTGTACGTTCGACGTGCGCTACATTTGGATGCATCAAAAACGCATTCAAGGGTCACATTTTGCCCACCTCAAACAGGCCGCGTCAGCCAACCGGCTTATGTGCGAAGGTCTTATTGATCCGTGTATGTCGGAAGTTCTGACGTGGGATGAAATTCCTGAAGCCCATATCAAAATGCGGAGCAACAATCATTTGCCTGGCAATATGGCCGTTTTGGTGCAAGCGCCAAAATCTGGTTTGAAGACATTCGAAGATGTGATCGAGGCTGGCGCACGCACGTAACGCCACCATGTCTAAATTCTAGCGTTGGGCCTGCATTTTGTGCGGGCCCAACGTTTTTCTACTGTGTGTCGTTTGCGCAACTTGAAGTTGTGGTGGCGAAAGAGCCCGCGAAGTTGGCCATGTCCGGAAAACTCACGCCAATGCTCAAATTTTTTCCCAATACTTTCGGATACTTATATAAAACATATTCTTAAAATTCGCGACCTCGCTATTTTGGGGGAGGGTGAATCCGCGAATTCTCGATGGCGATTTCACATGCTAAAGTTGATCTAACAACAGAAACTCCTGCGGATGAGGCTTTACATGCGAAACGATTGGATACTTGATGTACTTACAGACCTTCGGACCTTTGCCGAGCTCAATGGAATGCCTGCGACTGCTGAACATCTGTCAGATGCCAGCGTAGTAGTGGCCATTGAACTTGCCAACAAAGGGGACGAGACTCCGCTAGATCAGGCAAGTACGCATGAAATTGACTTTAGAAAACTTTCTGGAGGTCATCCAGCAAGTTAAGACATTAGAAGAGTTTCAAACCGCGACGGAAACGTTGCGAGATATCCTTGAGCTGGAACATGTTGTTTATCATTGGGTGAACAGTGTTGGGGAGCGATTTGGCGCAGGGACCTATTCGTCTGAATGGGTCGATCGCTATCTTGAAAAAGACTACTTGCGCATGGATCCCGTGATTTTCGGATGCTTCCAACGTTTTACGCCCGTGAACTGGAAACAGTTGGACTGGTCGTCGAAAGCAGCCAAAGGACTTCTGTTGGAGGCCATTGAGTTCGGAGTTGGCAATCAAGGCTACACCATTCCTATTCGCGGCCCGCACGGGCAATTTGCAATTTTCACGCTCAACAAAACGACGACTGATGAGGACTGGGAAGCATTTATCGAAACGCATGGGCGGGATCTGATCATCGCAGGCCATGAGTTTAACAAAAAGGCGCTCGAATTTGAGATAGGCGAAGACGCACAACCAACGCCAAGCCTATCGCCTCGAGAAACAATGGCGATTGCCAACCTTGCGAAAGGGCTTTCACGCGCCCAAGCCGCCAAGGAAATGAGTATATCTGAGCATACTTTGCGCGTGTATATCGAGGCTGCGCGGCACAAGCTCGGCGCGCTCAACACCACCCACGCCGTGGCACGCGCTTTGTCGACAGGTGTAATCATCGTTTAAACGCGGCGCTATTTTGCAGGGCTTTTCGGCAAGGTGTTGCGCCGATTTACCCGTTGCGCGCGCGTTTGCAACATAGCTTGATAGTGCGTGCGCACGGTGTGAACAGCCCGTCGTTACGCCTGCTGTTTAGTTTCTAGACCAACGAACGGTCATAGGAGCTACACATGCTGCACTACATTTACGGCGATTCCCTTCACCTCTTCCCTCTCTTGCACGATACAATGTTCAAAGATCGTGCCGACCAGTTTAAGAACCGGCTCGGATGGGCCGTGCATGTGAATGAAGCCGGTGAAGAGCGCGACGAATACGATGACATGAACCCGCTTTATGTGATCTGGGAAAACCAAAATGGCACCCACGGCGGTTCGATGCGTTTTTTGCCAACCACGGGCCGTACGATGGTCAACGATCACTTTTCGCACCTCACCGATGGCGTTCGCATTGAAAGCCCGCTGATTTGGGAATGCACACGTTTTTGTCTGGCCCCCGGTGCGGATCGCAAGATCACTGCTGCGCTCACCGTCGGTGCTGGCGAAGTCATGGATGAATTCAAACTGGATCACTTCGTCGGGGTCTTTGATCCTCGCATGGAACGTATTTACCGCCTTATGGGGCTGTCGCCTGACGTGATTGGTCGTGCCGGAGAAGGCAGGGACGAAGTTGGTGTTGGCCTTTGGGAAATGCGCAAAGACGCCTTCGCACCGACACTTGCAAAGCTTGGCATCGACCGTGGCACATCGAAAGCATGGCTGCGCCGCGCTTTTGCCCCAATCGATCAAACTCAGATGCGCGCGCACGCCTGAATTGGGCGAAGCACTCAATCTCTCTGGCACCTTTTGCGCAGTCCCTATAGGGTCTGCGCATGTCAAATTCAGCTGTTACATTTTCGAACGATCAGGCCGAAGCCTTTGATGCCATCAGCGACGTTTTAAAAAGCGTCGGGGTGGATCTCGACAATGGAATGATCACGCCAATCGAGGAGGGGCAATCACACGTCCGTGCCGTGATTGGTAAGGCTGGATCTGGGAAAACACTTTTGCTTTCTGAGATGTACAAGGCGCTTGATGAGGCTGGCGTCGATATCGTGTCTGGCGACTATGAGGGCAAAAAAGGTCCTGATCGCCGCACATTGGCGATCTTGGCGCCGACCAACAAAGCGGCGTCGGTTTTGCGCAACCGCGGCGTGCCGGCAACGACAATCCACCGCATTTTGTATACGCCGGTTTATGACCCAGATTATGAAAAAATCGCGGAATGGCTCGCAGGCGAGGCGGATCGTCCCGAAGTCGAAGGCATTGGTCCAGATGCATTGGATCGCGCCTTTGCGTTTTATCAAAACAATAAGTCGATTCCCGGCGCTTTGGCGGCTGCGGGTTTGCGTGGTTCAGATTTTATCACCGGCTGGAAGCGCCGCGAAGATCCGCTGGATATTGGGTTTATCGATGAATCGTCGATGCTCGACAAAAAGCAGTTCCAAGACCTGCAAGACATCTTTCCGACGCTGGTCTTGTTTGGTGATCCTGCGCAACTTGCCCCTGTCAATCAGGCGGGGTCGATGGTGTTTGAAGAGCTGCCCGCACCTGCCGTGCACACTTTGAGCCGTGTTCACAGGCAAGAAAACGACAGTCCCATTTTGGATTTGGCGCATGCTTTGGCCGATCCGCAGCTTGGATATAACGACTTTGAACGCATGGTCGAAGACGCTGCAAAGTCGGATGACCGTGTGGTGTACGCCCAGCGAGTGGAAAGCGACTTGATGGCGCGATCCCCTGCATTGGTGTGGCGCAACGCGACCCGTATCCGTTTGATCCAAGCCTTTCGCAACGTTTATGGCGCACCTGCCGACGAGCTTTTGGCGGGTGAACCCCTAATTTGTGACGGGATCGAGCTGCCTGCAAAACATCGCAAAAAGCGTCTCGACCTTGAAGCGCGCGGGCTCATCAAAGGTGCGCAGGTTGTTTATCTTGGACCTGGACGCAAGCCTGGATTTTCGCGCTTGCACGTGATGGGCGCACAAGACCCGAATATTTCAGCGGCTTCGATCGTTAAGATTGAATTCCCTGACGAAGAAGAGCCCTTTATTCCCTTTGCGGCGCGCATGGGCGCGGCCTTTTTGCATGGCGCGGCAGTGACCATTCACAAAGCGCAGGGGTCTCAATGGGAAAACGTACAGGTGTTCGCGCCTGATATTTTCGCAGCCTCAAGGGCAGGGCGCATGGAAGCAGGAATTCCGCTTTGGAAACGCTTGACTTATGTTGCGATCACCCGTGCTGAAAAGCGGTTGTTTTGGGTCACGCGCGCGCGACTGGCCAAGCCAGAAAACCCGTTGACGGTGCGCGATCTCAAAGCGATTGAGGCTGGGCCTCTAACCTTGGAAATGCAGGGCAGTGATACGCTGCTTTAGCGACGTATGAGGCGGAAAATTTCCGACGCACCCCAGCCAGACAGGCCCGCCAAAAGCAGCGACAAGAGGCCGTACAAAATGGCGTTGTCGTAGGCGAGATTGTAGAGCCAACGTTCGATGCCGACTTTTTGCACTTCGATTGCTGTACGGTAGTCGTCCAAAATCATGCCGTCACGTACCAGCAAAATCCGCGTCGTATATTCGCCTTCGACAAGGTTGGCCGGCAGTGCGATGGATGTGTTGAACAAGGTCTCAGAGTTCAGCGTCACACCTTCGTTGGAGCGACGGTAAAGACCGTTTTCGGTGCGAATTCTGAGAAGCGCTTCGCGCGCAGGCAGACCGCGCCGCTCACTCAAAATCTGCTCATCCGCTGAAATTTGCCAAAGAGAATCCATCATAGGAATAATGATGTCTTCCAAGGGGCGTGTGCTCGCGACGCTGTAAAAGCTTGGGGCATGCCCAAGTCTTTCGGACTCCACATTGATCCAAATGCCAAAGCGACGTGCTTTACGCAGGATTGTTTCCATTTTTCGCGGGCCCATCACCGTGACAATGATATCCAGCTCACTGTCTTCAGGAATGATGTCTTCACGCTTGACCGCGCCAAAAATTAAAATTTCAGAACCGTCGAAATTTGACGTGATGGACACGCGGGATTGGCTGAGATCAGCGACGACTTCTTCGGCTTGGGCGCTCATCAAGGGGAGCACCAATAGCACAATGGCGAGGACCAGCTGACGCATTATAGGATCCCAATCGAAAACAGCTCACTTGGGCGGATCAAAAGATCCAAGCCCAATTTGAGACAAACACTGAGCACAAGCAGCGCCAACATGATGCGCAGCTGCTCGGCCTTGAGTTTCAGCCCGATCTGCGTCCCAATTTGCGCACCAATCACACCGCCCACGAGCAAGATCAGGGCCAGCATCATATCCACTGTGTGGTTTGTATAGGCGTGCAGCATGGTGTTGAAAGAAGTTACAAAAATGATCTGGAACAGGGATGTTCCGATGACGACTTTTGTCGGCATGCCAAGGATATAGATCATCGCAGGGACCATGATAAAGCCGCCGCCGACGCCCATAATCGCGCCGAGCATCCCAACCACAACCCCAACAACGACAGGTGGAATGACGGAGATATAAAGACCAGAGGCCCGAAATTTCATTTTGAACGGCAGGTTGTGAACCCATGTGTGCTTGGTCCGCTCACGGGTTTTACCCGGACGCCCCTTGGCGCGGCGCAAGGCACGCAAGGATTCTACGAACATAAGCGCGCCAATGATGCCCAAGAACACCACGTAGCAAAGCGTTACCAGCAGATCGACTTGGCCCATAGCTTTGAGCATGTTGAAAATTTGCATACCGATTGCGGCGCCGATCAGGCCCCCGATCAACAGCACCGTGCCCATTCGAAGATCAACGGTCTTTCGTTTGAAATGGGCGAGCACGCCAGAGACAGATGATGCAACGATCTGGTTTGCAGATGTCGCAACGGCCACGGCAGGTGGGATGCCAACAAAGAACAGCAACGGCGTGATGAGAAATCCGCCGCCAACGCCAAACATGCCAGACAAGACTCCTACAAGACCGCCAAGTCCTAAAAGGACAAAGGCATTCACCGAAACTTCAGCAATAGGTAGAAAAATTTGCATGGCGGGTTCTCAAAGATGGGGTGCCTATGGATGCAATGTATTTGAGGCCACGTCAAATACTGAGACCCCGTAAAATAAGAAATGCGAGCATTTGGCTCGCATTTCTATGGATAGCAGTTATTGAGATTATCGTTCTTTGACGTAAGGGGTGCCGCCTGCGCGCGGTGGAATGGCTTTGCCAATGAATCCCGCCAGAATAACCACAGTCAAAATATACGGCAGCGCCTGCATGAATTGCACAGGAATCACAAAGTCGCCGATGGCAATCGACTGATAGCGGTTGCCGATTGCTTCCAAAAGACCGAACAGCAATGTGGCACTCAGGGCATACCAAGGTCGCCATTTGGCAAAGATCAACGCAGCAAGCGCGATATAGCCACGCCCCGCAGACATGTCCTTTACAAATCCGGCCGCCAAAGACGCCAAATACGTTCCTGCGAGACCACAAAGGATCCCTGTAATCACAAGCGCCATGTAGCGCAATTTCACCACCGAAATGCCAGCGGTATCAACCGCGCTTGGGTTTTCCCCCACAGCGCGCAAGCGCAGCCCAAAACGGGTGCGGTACAAAACCCACCACGACAAAGGCACCGCCAATAGCGCAACGTAAGTGAGGGCCGTGTGTCCTGAGATCAGTTCATCATAGGCCGGGCCAATCACAGGGATTTTCGCCATCGCATCTGAAAACGGTAGGTTCCATTCGCCGAAGCGCCCAGCACCGGACAGGGGCGGTGTTCGGCCTCCAAGAGCAAACCAGCTTTGGCCAATCACAATTGTTAGGCCTGCCGCGAGGAAATTGAGCGCAACGCCGGAAATCAATTGGTCGCCTTTGAATGTGATGGACGCCAACCCATGCAGCATTGAAAAGGTTAGGGATGCGGCGATACCAGCCAAAAGGCCAAGCCAGATAGAACCTGTCACATAGGCAATGGCTCCAGACATGAATGCCGCTGCCAAGAGTTTGCCTTCCAAGCCGATATCAACGATGCCCGCGCGTTCTGAAAACAGACCCGCAAGACAGGTCAACAAAAGCGGTGTGGCAAGGCGGATGGTGCTGTCGAGGATTTGTAGGATGGTGATGTAATCCATGATCACGCCTCCTTCTTGCGCATCAGCACAAACAATTTTTCAAGAGGGGCTCGTACCATGTTGTCGAGCGCGCCGGTGAACATAATCACAAGACCTTGGATCACAACGACCAATTCGCGCGGGATCGCCTCCCAAAAGCTTAGCTCAGCGCCACCTTGGTACAAAAAGCCAAACAAAAGCGCCGCCAACACGATGCCGACAGGGTGATTGCGTCCCATAAGCGCCACGGCGATGCCGATGAACCCAGCGCCCTCAGGCGCGTTGTCGATCAGGCGTTCCGCCTCGCCCATGACGTTGTTGATTGCCATCAAGCCACAGAGCGCGCCAGAGATCATCATCGCAATGATGGTGATGCGCACTGGGTTGATACCAGCGTATTTCGCGGCCGTATCAGAGGCGCCAAATGAGCGAATTTCAAACCCGAGGCGGGTTTTCCAGATCAACACCCAAAAGGCGAAGGCGGCCAAAAGCGCGATCAAAAACGATATATTGGCAGGCGAGTTCTTGTTAAACTCGATCCCCAAAGGCGCCAGCATATCGTGGAATGTGGGCAGATGCGCACCTACTGGGAAGCCCGCGCTTTCGGTCGACATCGATCCTGGAACTTTGAGGAAGTTCAGCAAAACATACCCAACCAAAGCCGAGGCGATAAAGTTGAACATCATGGTGGTGATCACGATGTGTGACCCACGTTTGGCCTGCAAATAGGCGGGAATAAATGCCCACGCCGCGCCAAACACCGCGCCGCCAACCATCGCTGCAGGCAAGGCAAGCGCCCAGTGCGGCCAGTCAATCGCCAGACAGACCAGTGCGACGCCAAGCCCGCCAAGCATCACTTGACCTTCACCACCAATGTTAAACAGCCGCGCATGATAGGCGACCGCAATGGCAAGGCCAGTGAAGATAAAGTTGGTGGTGTAATACAACGTATATCCCAACCCATTGGTCGACCCAAAAGCGCCCTGCACCATGGTTTGAATGGCAACAACGGGATCTTTGCCAATGGCCAAAATCGTCAAGCCAGAGAAAAAGAAGGCGAGCAAAATTGAAAACAAAGGAATGAGGACGGCGTCCGCCCATTTCGGCATTGCTTGCATGTTACGCGTCCTCGCTTGCGCCATCAGCGCCGTTATTGATACCCGCCATGAGCATGCCAAGTTCACGTTCATCTGTCTCAGATGGCAAACGTTCACCCATGATTTTGCCGTCAAACATCACTGCGATGCGGTCTGACAAAGACAGAACTTCGTCAAGTTCGACAGAGACCAGCAAGATCGCTTTGCCTTGATCGCGCAGTGCGACAATTTGTTGGTGGATAAACTCGATCGCGCCAATATCGACGCCGCGCGTCGGCTGGCCGATCAAAAGCAGGTCGGGATTGCGTTCGATTTCACGCGCCAAAACAATCTTTTGTTGGTTACCGCCTGAAAAGCTTTTGGCTTCCAACAATTCGTTCAGTGGACGTGTGTCAAACCGCTCCATCTTTTCGTGAGCGATCTTTTTGATCTTGGCATTGTCCATAATCCACGAATTTTTTTGATACTCTGGATCATGGTGATAGCCGAATATGATGTTTTCCCATGCGGCAAACTCAAGGATCAGACCCTCGTCGTGACGATCTTCTGGCACATGCGCGATGCCGCGTGCACGGCGCGATTGCCCGTCGGATTTGCTGCCTGTGAGATCCAATTCTGTGCCATTCAAACGGATCGTACCTGTACCGTTTTGATAGCCGCCAAGCACTTCTAACAGTTCTGTCTGGCCGTTTCCGGCGACGCCAGCAATGCCCAAAATTTCGCCCGCGCGCACGTTCAGATCAATGCCCTTCACGCGCGTGACGCCGTGGTCGTCCACAACCGTCAAGTTTTCGACTTCTAGAATATGGGCGCCTGGTTTTGCGGGTGTTTTGTCAACTTCCAGCAATACTTTGCGTCCGACCATCAGCTCGGCCAATTCTTCGGGGGAGGTGTCTGCAGTTTTCACCGTGGCCGTCATTTCACCACGACGCATCACGGACACGGAATCTGTGACGTCCATAATTTCGCGCAGCTTGTGCGTGATCAAAATGATGGTTTTGCCCTGTTCTTTCAGTCCGTCCAGAATGCGGAACAGGTGATCGGCCTCTGCAGGTGTCAAAACACCTGTGGGCTCATCAAGAATCAAAATATCAGCTTGGCGATACAGCGCTTTGAGGATCTCGACCCGTTGTTGGTGACCAACAGAGAGATTTTCGATCAAGGCGTCTGGATCGACGGAAAGTTCGTATTCGTCGGACAGCTGTTTGAGCAGCTTGCGGGCTTTGGAAAGCGATGGTTTTAGCAGCCCGCCTTCTTCGGCGCCCAGTACGACGTTTTCCAAAACACTAAAGTTTTCAACAAGTTTAAAGTGCTGAAAGACCATGCCGATGCCGGCGGCGATCGCGGCTTGGCTGTCGGTGATCTGCACTTCTTGACCGTCGATCAGCACCGTCCCGCTGTCGGCTTTGTAAAAGCCATAAAGGATCGACATGAGTGTGGATTTCCCAGCGCCGTTTTCGCCGATAATGCCGTGGATCGAGCCTTTGCGGACAGAAATCGAGATGTCTTTGTTCGCTTGGACGGGGCCAAATGCTTTGGAGATACCGCGCAGCTCAATCGCTAGCGGTTCGGAGGCAACTGGGGCGGCAGATGTCTGCCGCCCCTGATGGGTTGTTGAAACCATTTGTGCCAGCCTTAGTAAGCTGGGCAGGAAGAGTCGGACATGTAATCATGTACAACGATTTCACCCGAGATGATTTTAGCTTCTGCATCGGCCATGGCCGCAGTCATTTCCGCTGTCATCAAAGGTGCGTTGAATTCGTCCATAGCTGCACCTACACCGCCGTTGCCAAGCCCCATAACGTTGAAGCCAGTTTCAAGTTCAGTGCCTTGTGAGAAAGCTTCAAACACAGCGTTGTCCACGCGTTTGACCATAGATGTCAAAACAGTGCCTGGCTGCAGGTAGTTTTGGTTGCTGTCCACACCGATGGCGAGCATGCCTTCGTCTTTGGCTGTTTGAAGCACACCAAGACCAGTGCCGCCTGCTGCCGCGAAGACAACTTCAGAACCAGCAGATTTTTGCGCGCGTGTGAGTTCGCCGCCTTTTACCGGATCGTTCCAAGCCGTAGGCGTTGTACCTGTCATGTTGACGATGACGTTGCCTTCAGGTTTCACGGATTTAAAGCCTTGCGCGTAGCCACAAGCGAAACGTGAGATCAGCGGAATGTCCATGCCGCCGACGAAGGAAACTGTGTCGCCTTTCGCTGCATAAGCTGCTGCAACACCCACGACGTAAGAGCCTTCGTGCTCAGAGAACACAACAGAGCGGACGTTTGGTGCGTCGACAACCATGTCAACAATGGTAAATTTTGTGTCAGGGAAGTCTTTAGCAACAGTTTCAAGAGCTGTCGCGAATGAGAAGCCTGCCATCACGATGGGGTTAAACCCGCCTTCAGCAAAGCGGCGCAGCGCTTGTTCACGTTGCGCGTCTGAAGCCAATTCAACATCGCGGTAGGTGCCGCCTGTTTCTTTTGCCCAACGCTCAGCGCCGTTGTACGCAGATTCGTTAAAGGATTTGTCAAATTTTCCGCCAAGATCGTAAATGATCGCAGGTTCAGCCAAAGCAGCGCCGGCTGTCAGCGCCAATGTGGCGGCAGCGCCCATAAAGGATTTCATCAGGGTCATGGTCTTCTCCCATAGTGTTTATATTGGGACCTGCGTTAAATGCGTGTCCGGAAATTATTAAGACATGTTTGATTCACATATCCACAGCCACGAGCAGATCTTGGCTGTTCACCTTTGAATTAGGGCGCGTTGCGATGGAGGGGTCAACAATAATTTTACCAAATGGTCGTCATTCGGTCGAACTTTGCCAAAACATGGGCGAGTTGACGTGAGGTTACGCCTAATCCAAGAGCTTAGAGAGAACCAGCGCATCGATTTTGGAGCCATCAGCGGCGGTGTAATATCCGCGTCTGCGACCAGATTCGGTATACCCGTGCGATAGATACAGATTGATCGCGGGTGTGTTGGTGGCGGCGACTTCAAGAAAAGAAGCTTCCGCATCACGCGTGCGCGCTTCGGTTTCGTAGCGTGCAAGCGCTGCACGTCCAAATCCGTGTCGCTGACCCGAAGGGTTCACCGCAAGGGTCAACAATTCGGCTTCACCGGCAATCACACGCCCCATGGCAAACGATGGTCCGTCTCCGGTGACAAGAAACACGCCGTAAGAAGACAAAAGCCCCGCAAACTCGGTCTCGGACCAAGGGCGGGGCATTGTAAAACACGATGTATGCAGCGCTGCGAGATCCGCATGGGAGAGCGCAGCGGTCATGGGTTAAGCCGCGACGGGGCGCACTTCGAGCACTTCAGGAATGTAGTGACGCAACAGGTTTTCGATGCCCATTTTCAGCGTCAGTGTTGATGATGGGCAACCGGCGCAAGCGCCTTGCATATGCAAGAAAACAACGCCTTTGTCGAAGCCGTGAAAGGTGATGTCGCCACCATCTTGGGCCACAGCAGGGCGCACGCGCGTGTCCAATAGCTCTTTGATTTGATCCACAATGTCGCTGTCAGGGCCGTCGTGGGCCGCGTGGCCCGCGTGTGAGCCACTTTCGCCTTCCATCACCGGCGCGCCGGATTGGAAGTGTTCCATGATTGCGCCAAGCAAAGCGGGTTTGATGTGATCCCAGTCTGTGGCCTCATCTTTGGTGACAGTCACAAAATCGGTACCGAAAAACACGCCTGAGACATTGCCAACAGCAAAGATGCGTTGGGCCAATGGGGACGATGCCGCCGCTTCTGCAGTTGTGAAATCAGCAGTGCCTGCTTCCAACACGGTTTGACCCGGAAGGAATTTCAACGTTGCGGGGTTCGGTGTGGATTCGGTTTGAATAAACATGATCGGCTTTCCTTACTGCGTTAGTCGGATATGCGCCTTTGATGCGGAAAAGTCAATATTTGGAATGGTTCTAAACTGAAAACCATCGGCCAAAACGCTTGTTGCACTGTAAACGAACGTCGTCAGGATCAGGTGACTGCCTCAAGCCGCTCTTTTGACAGGTCTCCGGGCACCAATGTCATCGGAATTGGCAAAAAGCCTGCCTGTTTGGTCATCGAGGTGATCAACGGACCCGGCCCGTTCTTTTCTGTGCCGGCGCCCAAAACGAGAACTCCAATCTCTGGATCTTCTTTGACTTGAGCAAGGATTTCAGTGACCGCTTCGCCTTCACGGATCACCAATTCAGGGTCAATGTTTTGGCGATCGCGCATCCATTTGGCGAAGACTTCGAAGTGCACAATGATCCGTTCGCGCGCTTCTTCACGCATAATATCGGCGACGCCGATCCAGTGATTAAATTCATCTGGGGGAATCACAGATAAGATTGTCACGCCACCACCCGATTTGGCCGCGCGCATCGCAGCAAACCGCATCGCGTTCAGGCACTCGCGACTGTCATCTAAAATCACAAGAAATTTACGCATGATCACTCCCTGATACTGTCTGATATTACAGCACTTTGCGCAATGATGGCTGAGGTCATGCGCCAGTGCAAGCCTCTAAGCAAAAGAACACCCTCGATGGGGAGACGAGGGTGCCTCAGGCTGCATCGAGGGGACGGTCGACGCGAATATATCCAGAGCCAACGGGGCGGAAGGTCTGGATCAGCGGAAATTTTCGCTTGTGTAAAGGGATACCTCCGCGATGAACCTAAATTATGACAGTCGCGCTTTATTCTTTCGTGCACAGGGCCAAAAGGCAGTATTTGGGCACATTTCGACACATCAATTTAAAATGACGGCGCACTAACCATATTGTGATTTGCGAATGTGTTCTTCTGGGTGTTTGTAAAGGAAAACGCACAGGATTTTCGACAATGAACACCCCCAAACGGCATCTCTCAAAGCGCACATTCCTAGGGCTTATGGCTGCCGCACCGGTCTTGATCACGCCTTTTCTGGGGTCATCTGCCATGGCGCAAGAAATCGATGCGCAAGAACGTGAAGGTGTGCGCCACAACATTTCCAGTTTCCGAACGGTGAATTGGCGCGAACATTTTGACACGCTTGGCAAAGGCGCGATTGTGGCCGACACGGTCAGTCGCGCCTTGCACTTTTGGTCGGCGGAGCACGAAACAGGCCCTGAGAGCTACAAGCTTTACCCAACATCTGTGCCGATCTCGGAAGAGCTTACACGCAGAGGCTACACATCGGTGATCCGAAAACGCGAAGCGCCAACTTGGACGCCGACGCCATCCATGCGCGAACGAGACCCAAGCTTGCCAAAAGTTGTGCCTGCTGGCCCGCTGAACCCTTTGGGCACGCATGCTTTGTACCTAAGCTGGCAATATTATCGCATCCACGGCACGCACGACACGCGCAAAATTGGGCGGCGGGCGTCTGATGGCTGTATCGGGCTGTACAATGAAATGATCGCCGATCTGTACCCGCGCGTGCCGGTTGGCACACAAGTCCGCTTGATCTAAGCGCGTCTCGATTTTTGATGTTGGACATGTAAAAAGGGGCCACTGCGGCCCCTTTTTTTGTTCTGAATGTCTGTCGCTGCGACTAGCGCACGAAGCCCATGATATCGAATGTCTTGTCCAAAATCGGCGTCGAAATCGCTTTCGCTTTAGCGGCACCTTTGGCCATGATCCGATCAATTTCAGCGGGATCATCCATGTAGCGTTGCATTTCAGTAGAGATCGGGCTGAGTTTTTCGACCGCCAAATCCGCCAAAGCAGGTTTAAACTTGCCCCAACCTGCGCCTGCGTATTCCGCCACAACCGCCTCATTGCTCATGTCGTTGAGCGCAGCATAGATGTTGACAAGATTGCGTGCCTCTGGGCGACCCTCCAAGCCCTCGACAGTTTCAGGAATGCCGTCAGGGTCGGTCTTTGCCTTTTTGAACTTCTTGGCGATTTTATCCGCGTCGTCGGTCATGTTGATGCGTTCCATGTCTGATTCACCAGACTTGGACATCTTCTTTGTGCCGTCGCGCAGGTTCATCACCCGCATCGCAGGGCCTTCGATCACAGGGGTGGTTTCAGGGAAGAAATTCACCTTGTAGTCGTGATTGAATTTGTTGGCGATATCGCGTGTCAGCTCGACATGTTGCTTTTGGTCATCGCCCACAGGCACATGCGTCGCGTGATAAGCCAAAATGTCAGCTGCCATCAAAGCAGGGTAGGCATACAGACCCAAAGACACGCCTTCAGCATTCTCGCCAGCTTTGTCTTTGAACTGCGTCATGCGGTTCATCCACCCAACGCGCGCGACACAGTTGAACAGCCAGCCGAGTTCAGCATGGGCAGACACACGGGACTGGTTGAACAAGATCGATGTGTCAGGATCAATGCCCGACGCAAGGTAGCCTGCTGCAACTTCACGGGTTGCGTGTTGCAGGTCTTTTGGATCTTGCCAAACAGTCACGGCGTGCATGTCGACCACGCAATAAATGGTTTCAAACTCACCGCCTTGCATGTCTACGAAACGCTTGATCGCGCCCAAGTAGTTGCCAAGGGTGAGGCCGCCCGAAGGTTTGATTCCCGAGAAAACGCGGGGGGTGAAGGCTGGCTTTTCCATTTGGAACTCCGTCACTGGATTATTAAGTTCTCATGGCTTACCTATGCCAAGCAATAGCGTCAAGGAAACCAAAGCATATGTCCGACCAATCGCCGTTTAATAAAGAAGAAATGCCCTTTAATGACCTGCCTGCTGCAGTGGTCGCGCTTGCTTTGCTGATTGGCGGGATTGAAATGCTGTTTCAAATCGGGTCCTACGGCATCATTGGCGGACCTGAAGCGGTGGGCTGGCGTATTACGGCGATCGAAAACTATGGATTCTTCGATCCTGTATTTGACGCGATGTTCAGTCGCAATTCTTGGCCGCTTGAGCACGTGATCCGCTTCTTGAGTTATTCCATGATCCACGTGTCGATGGTGCAAGCGTTGATGGCAGTGGTTTTTGTCTTGGCGCTTGGAAAGATGGTGGCGGAACTATTTGGCAATGTAGCCTTCATCGCCATTTTCGCGCTCGCGGCCTTGGCTGGATCGGTTGCATACGGATTGTTCTTGGATTCCAGCGTTCCATTGTTGGGCGCTTATCCTGGTGCCTATGGTTTGATTGGGGCTTACACATTCATCTTGTGGCTTGGTCTCGGTGCGGTGAAAGAAAACAAGATGCGTGCCTTTACGCTCATTGGGTTCTTGCTGGGGATCCAGTTGATTTGGGGCATCATTTTTGGCGGCAACCCAACATGGGTCGCTGACGTGTCTGGCTTTGTTGTCGGATTTGCCATGTCACCCCTTTTGGTGCCAGGCGCATTCCCTCGCATTCTGGAAAAGCTGCGCAAACGCTAAAACCGGCGCGCGCGCGGGGATTATCCGCCGCGCTTCACCGAAGACTTAATGTCGCGCAAATTCAATGCGCCAATCGCTTGGCCCGCGCCAAAATACACGACCACACCAAGACCGATCAAGATGAGCGTCGCCAACAAACGCGACACGTCAAAGACGGGGGCAAGCGCGATTTGCGCGCCCCATAGCACCGCCCCCATTGTGATCGCTGCGGCCAAAATGCGTGGCGCACGGGTGCGCAGCTGAGCATCGGTTTTCACGTCGTCCCCCATCGATTGCTTGCCCATCCACAACAAGGCAACCATGCCCCATGCGGCCAAAGAGGTGGCGACAGCTGCGGCCAAGTAACCAATCCAGAACGACAACCCAACGGCCACAACCGCGTTGATAACCATAGAGTACAGAGCGAACCGAAACGGCGTTTTGGTGTCTTCCCGTGCAAAATAAAGCGGCTGAAGCACCTTTTGAATCACAAAGGCCGGCAGGCCCAAACCGTAGATCGCCACAGCTAAAGCCGTTGCTTTTGCGTCTTCAGGCGTAAAGGCTCCGCGCTGGAACAACACGCCGATCAATGCCTCGGGCATGACGATCAATGCCACTGCGGCAGGAATTGTGAGCAGCAAGGCAAATTCAAACGCGCGGTTGTACGCATGACGCGCGCCCGCGCTATCCTTTGCGGCCAAACGGCGGGACAGATCGGGCAACAGCACAACGCCAATGGCAATCGCAACCACGCCAAGCGGCAACTGATACAGACGATCCGCAAGATTAAGATATTGCAAAGCGCCCTCTTCGGAAAAGGATGCGACCTGTCGACCGATCAGCAAATTGATCTGCACGACACCGCCTGCCAAAGCGGCAGGGCCTGCCAAAATCAGCAGCTTTTTCATTTCAGGCGTCAGGCGCGGTAGGCGGGGTCTGATCGAAAACCCAGCTTTATGCGCGGCGATCCAGACAATGCTCAGCTGCGCGGCACCTGCAACAGGCACAGCCCAGACCAACGCGCTGGCCACGTCAAACCCCATGAAATGCGCGCCAACCATGGCAAGCGACAGGATCACATTGAGCATGACAGGGGCCGCGGCCGCGGCCGCAAAGCGACCTGTGGCATTCAATATGCCTGAAAAAAGCGCGCCCAGAGAGATGAACAGCACATAAGGAAAGGTGATACGCCCATAGTGGATGGCCAAATCAAAGCGACTGTCGCCGATAAATCCAGCCGCCATGGCCGAGACCATAACGGGCATGAAAATCATCGACAGCAGCGTAAAGGCCACCAAAATACCCGCCAAAGCCGACAGCGTGTCTTCAGCAAAGCCACGCGCGTCGTCGCCAGCTTCGACCTTTTTGGAAAACATCGGCACAAAGGCGACGTTGAGCGTGCCTTCGGCGAAAAACCTGCGAAACATGTTGGGCAATGAAAACGCCACAACAAAGGCTTCCGCCGCAGGGCCAGCACCCAGATAGGCCGCGATCAGCGCGTCACGCACAAACCCAAGCACACGGCTCATCAATGTCCAGCCGCCCACGGTCAAAAAACCACGCATCAGCCGGATCGGTTTCATGCGTCACTCGCGCGCTTTGCGCCCTGTTCCATCGCTTCGCGTAGCTTCTTCTCAAGCGAGGCGCGTTTGCTGGCGGAGTGGATTTTCATCCCAAACATGTCTTTGACGTAGAAAACATCCACGACCTGCGCGCCGTATGTGGCGATCTGTGCGGTCGCAATCGAGATGTGATTGGACGCCATCGCGCGGGTCAAATCGTGCAAAAGGCCGGGTCTGTCGCGGGTGTCCACTTCGATGATGGTGAAAATTTCTGACCCTTCGTTGTCAAAAATGATCGATGTTGGAACCTTGAACTTGCTTTCACGTTTCTTGATTTTGTCGCGTGAAACCAAGGCGTCACGCGCGACAACTTCGCCCATGAGGGTCTTGGTGATCATCTGTTGTAGACGGGGCAGACGGGCTTTCTCGTAAGGGTGCCCATCGGCATCTTGTATCCAAAACGCGGCAGTCGCATAGCCGTCTTTGGTGGTATAAGTGCGCGCGTCAACGACGTTGGCACCCACAAGCGCAAGCGCGCCCGCCAAGCGTGAGAAAATACCGGGATGGTCTGGCATGGCAAAGCATGCGCGGGTCGCATCGCGGTCATCGTCCAGCTTAAGGTCGATCTTGATCTCGTCGTTTTTGATGTCCTTAAGCAGCTTCGCCAAAACGATATGCACAGACGTTGGAAGACCTTGCCAATAGGGGCCGTAGTGACGCGCCACTTCGGCACGGCGCTCGGCAAGCGGCCAGTCTTTGAGCGCTTCGCGCAGCGCTTTTTTGGCGTCGCTTTCGCGGGTCTCGCGATTGACCGCTTCAAGACCATGTTCCATCGCGTTAGCAGTTTGCGCATGCAAATTGCGCAGCAACACGGCTTTCCAATTGTTCCACACATTTGGCCCAACACCGCGAATGTCGCACACTGTCAAAACTGTCAGCAGATCAAGACGCTCACGTGTTTTCACAGCCTTTGCAAAGTCACGCACCGTGCGCGGGTCTGAAATATCGCGCTTTTGCGCAATGTCAGACATCAACAAATGGTAGCGCACCAGCCATTCAACGGTTTCACATTCGGCAGGCTTGAGCCCCAAGCGCGGGGCCACTTTGCGGGCAATCTGCGCGCCGATGATGGAGTGATCTTCTTTGCGGCCCTTGCCGATATCATGCAGCAACATGGCCACGTAGAGCACCTTGCGGTTTACGCCACGTTTGAGAATGCCAGAGGCCACAGGTAGCTCTTCGATCAACTCTTCGCGTTCGATTTGCGCAAGATTGGACACAACTTGGATCGTGTGCTCATCCACAGTGTAGCTGTGATACATGTTGAATTGCATCATCGCGACGATGTTTTGAAACTCAGGAATGAACGTGCCAAGCACACCCAATTCGTTCATGCGGCGCAGGCCACGTTCGGGGTTGCCGTGTTTGAGCAAAATGTCGAGGAACATCTTTTGCGCATCAGGGCGAGCGCGGAATTCGGCATCGATCAAATCGAGGTTCGCCGAGATCAGCCGCATCACATCGGGGTGGATAAGGTGCCCCGTGCGCAGGCCTTCCTCAAAAATCCGCAGGATATTGAGTTTATCTGCCAAGAACGTCTTTGGATCGTCGATGTTCAAGCGGCCACGATGCACGTAAAAACCAGCAACGGTTTTGCGCTTGCGTTTGAACAGGCGTTGCAAGGCAGGTTCCGATTTGACGTGTTGTTCTTCGAGGGCCGTCAAAAAGATCCGTGTCAGTTCACCAACACGCGTGGCGTGCAAAAAGTAGAACTGCATGAAGTGTTCAACGGCGCGGCGCCCTGTGTGGTCAATAAAGCCCAAACGTTCCGCCACTTCGACCTGCAAATCAAACGTCAGTTGATCCATCGGGCGTTTCGCAATGAGGTGCAACTGGTTGCGCACGGCATGCAAAAACGTCTCGGCTTCGTCAAATTGATTAAATTCTTCGGGGGTGAAGACGCCTTTTTTCACCAGATCGGCAGTGTCGCTGACCTCATGCACATATTTCGCGATCCAAAACAGCGACTGCAAATCGCGCAGACCGCCTTTGCCTTCTTTGACATTCGGCTCAACAACGTAGCGTTGGCCACCTTGTTTGGTGTGGCGTTCGGCGCGCTCAAGCAATTTGGCTTCGGTGAATTCGCGGGCCGTGTTGTGGAACAACTCTTCATGCAAACGCGTGCGCAGCTCGTGCGCCAAGTCTTGATTGCCCGCCAAAAAGCGCAGCTCAAGCATCGCTGTGCGGATGGTGTAATCTTCTTTGCCCAAGCGCAAACAGTCGCGGATCGTGCGCGATGAATGCCCCACTTTGAGATGCAAATCCCAAAACATGTAGAGCATGCTCTCAATGACGCTTTCGATCTGGCCCGTGATTTTTTGCGGCGCAAGAAACAACAGATCAACATCAGAGTACGGCGACATTTCTGCACGCCCGTATCCACCCACCGCCATGACAGCGATTTGCTCGCCCTCGTCGGGATTTGGGTTTGGGTGCAGTTTGGTTTTCGATACGAACAGAACCGACGTGACAAGACAGTCGGTCAACCACGCATAGGCATGGGTCGCCGGTCTCGCATTGCGCGGGGCCTGCATGATGGCATCTTCGATGGTGCTGCGACCTTGGGCATTGGCCTCCGTCAAAATCTTGACGGTGGCAGTACGCACAGCGGCGGCGTCAGAGGCCGCGCTTAAAGCGGTCTCAAGCGCGGCTTCAACGGCTGCTGTGTCGAAAATCGCCGAGGGGGCGCAGATGATGCTGTCCGGTGGTGCCGGAACAAACGAGGCTAGGGTTGGCTTAGAAGCCAGCGCCGCCGAAGGCTCTTGGTGCGGGGTCAATCTCAACTACCTGATTATCTTGAATGGTTGCGACAGCAAGGCCGCGTTGGTTTGTACCATCGCTGTTCAGGCGGAAGATACCGTTAACGCCAACAAACCCAGAGCCGCGTGTGAGCGCCTGAGCCGTAAGCGCTTGTGAGTCACCAGACTGCACCAAAGCACCGATTGCTGCGATGCCGTCATATGCGTAGCCCGCCAAAGCATGGGGGGCTTGGCCGTAAGACGCCGCATAGCGAGACGAGAAGTTCTGCGCGAGAGCTTGGTCTGGAATGGCGAACCAGCTGCCCTGAAGGCCTGGAAGAGACAAGGCCGAGGATGGCACGTTCAAACGCTGCAAGCCAATGTACTGTGGTGCGGGGGACTCGATGCCAGCTTCTGGCAACATTTGCGCGAACAATGGCATAGCGCCATCATTGCCTGAGGTGAAAAAGATCGCATCAGCACCTGTTGAACGCACTGTGCTTGCGATTGGTTGAACCGAATTGAAAACGTCTTCTTGGCTCAACTCAAAGCTCTGCTCAGCGGCCAAAGAAGCGCCATTGCGCGCGATTGCGCCTTTGATTGCCATGGCCCCAGCGGTTTCTGCTGGGCTTAGCGCATTGACGATCATGATGCGTTGTTTGCCCTGCGTGGCGGCAAAGCGCACGAGGCGATCTGCGGTGTTGTCAAATGTTGACCCCAAAACAAAAACGTTGTCGCCGGCAATGGCTGTGTTGTTTGAAAAGGACAAAACATTCACACCAGCATCTTTTACCGACAAACCTGCAAGCTTTGCTGATCCACCGTAAACAGGACCCAAAATGATCTTGGCACCTTCGGAAACCGCGCGCGCTGCAGCGACTTGAGCCCCCTCAGCTTGACCTTGGGTTGGGTACACACGCAGATCAATTTGCACACCATTCAAATCGGCCATCGCCATGCGGGCCGCATTTTCAATGGATTGGGCCATGCCATTATCGGCCTCTTGCGCTGATTCGTACGGAACCAAAAGCGCCACAGGAACGGGTTTGCTTGTGTTGATGCTCGGTCCACCGAAGCCACCTGTTGCTGGGAACATGCTAGGATCACAGGCAGCAAGAGCCAACAGAGATAAAACGGCGGTCGCGCGCGTGATTGACTTGCGGGCAGTGCTCAGAACGGCGAACATAAGGGAACCTCACTCCTGTCGGTGACAGCTAATAGGGAAACATTTTCTTGGCCGCAGACTAAGCGACCTGACCCAAATAGTAAACGCCGCAAAGACTTGGAAATCCCTTGGACTTCGAGATAAAGCATCTTCCCGCCGGTTTGCATTTTGTTGCAACACCCATTGGCAATTCACGCGACATCACGTTGCGCGCCCTTGATACATTGGCATCCGCCGACATTCTGGCTGCCGAAGACACCCGTACCCTGCGCCGTCTTATGGATATGCATGGTGTGCCTTTGGGGACACGTAAGATGATTTCTTACCATGACCAAAACGGCGCGAAAGTGCGTCCGCGTTTGCTGTCGCTGATGGCCGAAGGCAAATCTGTCGCTTATGCGTCTGAGGCTGGCACGCCTCTTGTTGCCGATCCGGGATTCGTTCTGAGCCGCGAAGCTTTGGCAGCTGGGCTGTTTGTGACCTCTGCACCGGGCCCGTCCGCAATGATCGCGGCCCTCACCATCGCAGGCTTGCCGTCAGACCGGTTCTTATTTGCTGGGTTCCCGCCATCTTCGGCTGGCGCGCGCAAAACGTTTTTCACCGAATTCGGAACGGTGCAGGCAACGCTGGGGTTTTATGAAAGCCCCAACCGCATTTACAAAACACTAACTGAATTGTGCGAAGTTTATGGCGAGACGCGCAAAGTTGCGATCTGCCGTGAAATCACCAAAAAATTCGAAGAGGTGATCAGCGGCACTTTGGGTGAGCTGTGCGAAAGCCTGAAAGATCGCGCTTTCAAAGGCGAGATTGTGTTGCTGGTGGCGCGCGCAGAGGCGGTCGACGCCAGCCCCGAAGATTTGGATGCGGCTTTGGATGCGGCGTTGGCGACGATGACAGTCAAAGATGCTGCGGCGACAGTCGCTAAGGCGCTGGGCATGCAAAAGCGTCAGGTTTATCAACAAGCGCTTGAGCGATCAAAGGCGCTAAAATCGCAATAGGATGGTTGGATATGCCTCGGCAAACTTTGCAGATACAAAAGGATCGGCAAAGGGCGCGCGGAGCACTGGCCTATATGTCTGGGGTGCGCGCAGAACAGGCCGTATCCGCAGACTATATCGCGCGCCAGTACAGGCTTTGCGAAACACGCTGGCGGGGCCGCGCAGGAGAGATCGACCTGATCTTTGAAAAACATGGTGCCTATGTCTTTGTTGAAGTGAAATCCTCCAAAACGCATGCCCGCGCGGCCGAAAGCCTGTCGGCCCGTCAGTTCAAGCGGATTTGCGACAGCGCCACCGACTATATCGCCCAGACCCCGCGTGGGTTTTTGACAGATATGCGGATCGATGTGGCCTTGGTCGATGAACGTGGGCAAATCGACATTCTTGAAAACGCCTCAATCTAGGGTTTTTGGCCTCCTTCACAGCCCTTGTGCACTGCTAACCATTGAATGACGGCGCGTGCTGGTCCATCTAGGAAGAAAGTTCCTATTAGGAGACAAGCCTTGTCCTTGAAAGTCGCCATTCAGATGGACCCGATCGGTCCCATCGATATCACCGCAGACAGCACCTTCCGTATCATGATCGAAGCGCAAGCGCGCGGGCATGAGTTGTTTTACTACACGCCTGACAAACTTGCGTTCCAAGAGGGCAAAGTGACTGCTCGCGGTTGGCCTGTGACGGTGCAAATGGTCGAAGGCGACCATTACACCTTGGGGGATGAGACCGAGGTGGACCTGTCGACTTACGATGTGGTCTGGCTGCGCCAAGACCCGCCGTTTGACATGGGTTACATCACCACAACGCATCTGCTCGATATGATTGCTGATACCACCTTGGTGGTGAACGACCCGTTCTGGGTGCGCAACTATCCTGAAAAACTGCTTGTTCTCAACTTCCCAGATTTGACGCCTCCGACCACTATTGCGCGCGATCTGGACACCATCAAAGCGTTCAAAGCCAAGCACGGCGACGTGATTTTGAAGCCACTTTACGGCAACGGCGGCGCGGGCGTGTTCCGTCTTGGGCCAGACGACAAAAACTTGTCGTCCTTGCATGAGCTGTTCACGGGCATCAACCGCGAGCCGTTGATTGTACAAAAGTTCCTGCCAGATGTGTCCAATGGCGACAAACGCGTGATCTTGGTCGATGGTGAGCCTGTCGGAGCCATCAACCGCGTGCCGCAAAAAGGCGAAACACGGTCGAATATGCACGTTGGCGGACGGCCCGAGAAAATCGGCCTAAGTGCGCGCGATTTGGAAATCTGTGCCGCCATCGGCCCGCTTTTGCGTGAAAAAGGCCAAATCTTTGTCGGCATCGATGTGATTGGTGATTACCTGACCGAGATCAACGTGACCTCGCCAACAGGCATTCAAGAGCTCGAACGCTTTGATGGCACCAACACGGCTGAAAAGCTTTGGGAAGCAATTGAGGCAAAAAGGTCCGCATAAATGCTGTTTCGTCGCCGCGATGTTTTGAACTTTTGGCTCCGCACTGTCGAGAAAAAGAAACTCGCGTGGCTGCCAACAGTGCAAGTCCAGCGACAGAACTTTGAATTGCAAGCCTTGGGGTTCCCGCGCGAGCGGGGCCTCAAAGACGAAACGATCATGCTTGGCGGCGTTTATTGTCGCAAGCTTTCGCCCAAAAATCCACGTGGTACGCTTTTGTATCTGCATGGCGGTGCCTACATCATGGGTTCGCCCGCGACACATTGTGCGATTGCAGGGACGATCGCGGCGAAAACCAATCTCGAAGTCATTTTGCCTGATTACCGCCTTGCGCCCGAGCATCCGTTTCCTGCCGCCTTTGAAGATGCCTTGTCTGTGGCCGAAGCGCTTGAACCTGTGTCTGATCAACTGGTGATTGGCGGCGACAGTGCAGGGGGCGGGCTGACGTTGGCGGTGCTATCGCATCTGTGCGAAACCGATGCGCAACCGCTTGCGGCCTTTGCGTTTTCGCCTTGGACAGACTTGAGTTTCAAGGGCAGCACGCTAAGTACAAATGCACAAACGGATGCGATTTTGCCGGTCGAGCGCATCTATGAAGTTCGCAAACACTACCTGCATCATGCCGATCCACATGACCATCGTGCATCGCCGCTGTTTGCGCCGTTCAAGAACGCGCCGCCTGTGTTTATGCAATGGAGCGATAGCGAAATTTTGGCGGACGACGGGCGCCGGATGGCGGAACATTTACGCGCCGAAGGTGGCGTCGTGCAGGCCAAAGAATGGAATGATCTACCGCATGTTTGGCAGCTGTTTCATGATCGTTTAAATGAGGCGGATGCAGCACTTAAAGAGCTCTATGAGTTTATCGACGCTCAGTTCAAAGTCCCTGAAACCACGCGGTAGCTTAGAGCTTCGGCAACATGCGGGCGACGCACAGTGTCGCTATGGTCAAGGTCGGCAATGGTGCGCGCCACTTTCAGAACTCGGTGATAACCCCGCGCCGAAAGCCCGAGTTTTTCTGCGGCTTTGATCAACAGGTCTTTGCCTTCTGTATCTGGGGTCGCAACGTCGTCCAGCAATTGACCTTCAAGTTCCGAATTCGTCAGCATGCCCGTCCCTTTGAGGCGCGACATTTGAACATCGCGCGCGGCTGCGACCCGCGCAGCGACCGTGGCCGAACTGTCGCCTGAGGGCGGCAAATCCAGATCTGTGAATTCCACAGGGGGCACTTCAAAGCGCAAATCAAATCGGTCAAGCAAAGGCCCAGAAATGCGTCCCAAATAGTCAGAACCACATAAGGGCACTTTGGAGCAGGCCCGTTCTGGGTCGGGCAAATACCCACATTTACAAGGGTTCGCTGCGGCGACCAGCATAAAGCGCGCAGGATATTTAATATGGGCATTGGCGCGCGCCACCATGATTTCGCCGCTTTCGACAGGTTGGCGCAGACTTTCTAGGACATTGCGCGGAAACTCTGGGAATTCGTCCATAAACAGCACGCCATTGTGGGACAGCGACACCTCACCCGGTTGCGCGCCGCGACCGCCGCCGACGATAGCCGCCATCGAGGCCGTATGATGCGGTTCGCGAAAAGGACGCGCGCGGCTGATACCGCCTTCATCCAAAAGGCCTGACAAGGAATGAATGATCGAGGTTTCCAGCGCTTCCGTCGGTGTGAGCGCGGGCAGTATTGAAGGCAGGCGCGTGGCCAACATCGATTTTCCCGATCCCGGTGTGCCGACCATAAACATGTGGTGATGACCGGCTGCCGCGATTTCCAGTGCGCGCTTGGCCTTTTCTTGACCTTTGACATCGCGCAGGCACTTCGTGTGTTTCGGCATGGCCACTTCGCCAGGATCGGCTTGGATGAGCGGCGTTGTTCCTGTCAGGTGTTTGATCAGCTGGGACAAATCCGTTGCCCCAAACACCGGCGTAGCCCCGACCCACGCGGCTTCAGCAGCGCAGGCGGCGGGGCATAGAAGATCACAACCCAGTTCAGCCGCCTTGAGCGCAGCTGGCAGTGCGCCATTGACCGCGACCAAGGAGCTGTCCAATGACAGTTCGCCCAAGGATAAACACTGTTCGATGCGTTCTTCGGGGATGACACCCGTGGCGGAGAGAATTGCCAAGACGATCGGCAAATCAAAATGCGACCCTGCTTTTGGAAGATCCGCAGGAGACATGTTGATAACGACTTTTCGCGAAGGCAATGAAATTTGCAGCGCCGCAAGCGTTGCGCGCACCCGTTCGCGGGCTTCTGACACGGCTTTGTCCGGCAGGCCGACGATGGTGAAGTTGGGCAAGCCCGGTGTTAGGGCGCATTGCACCTCAACGCGACGTGCCTCGACCCCTTCAAATGCGACGGTGAATGTCCGCGCGACCATTCTGAACTCCTGTTAACCAATATAAATTGCGTAGCGCGTTTACGGTTAGCAAATGATTAACAGGAGGCCATTTTCGAGTAGGTTAGTCGGCCGCTGGCCAAGGTTTCGGGTCCATGCCCAAATCATAGGGGAACGGATCATAGGTTACCGCAATGCCCTCAGCGCGCCACGCTTTGAAGGCTGGATCGCTCAGATGTTTGCTAACATAGCTGGCCAACCGGTCTGAGACCGGCAAGCCATACCCTGCAATCCGTGCCGCGACAGGGGCGTAAAACGCATCAGCGGCAGAGTAATCGCCAAACAGCCAACCGTCCGCGCCGTCACCCGAAAATCTATCAAAGGCGTGGCCAAGCATCTCTTCAAGGCGATTGATGTCCGCGGCGAGTGCGTCAGAAATGGCGAAATCTTGCACTTGCTTGAACAACTGCATCGGGCAGTCGTTGCGCAGAGTGGAAAACCCTGCGTGCATTTCGGCGACAAGCCAGCGGGCATAAATACGCGCTTGGGCGTCTTGAGGCCAAAGGCCTGCCTCTGGGTGGCGTTCTGCCAAAGTTTCGACAATCGCGATGCTTTCGCCGATGATCCAGCCTTCAGGGGTGCGCACTGTCGGCACAAAGCGCGCAGGGGCGAGTTTGGCCATTTCTTGTTTCATGGTGCCGCTGTAGAGGCCCAGCATCGTGACATTCACGTCGATGTTGAATTTTTCGAACAACAGCCAGCCGCGCAATGACCAGCTTGAAAAGCCTTTGTCGCCAATAAATAAATCGTAAGTCATAAGTTTTCTCCTGCAAGTTGCAGGCAGCGTAGCGGACTAAGATATATCGGAAAAGCCAGTATTCTTCATCAAGCGCATCACATAACTTGATTGATGAAATGGGCGTCCCATTTTGGATTTTCAGGCGTGTCGCGCGAAATCGCGGTCACTGAAAAATTGTCAATCTTATGCCCAAAGGCCTCATAAGCCGTGCAGCCCAAGGCGCGTTGCACCACCGCAAGGATCACGCCCATATGCGCCACCACGATTGCGTCGCCTGACAGAGCGTCGATCCCTGCATGGACCCGATTGTAAAAATCGTTCCAGCTTTCGCCGCCGGGTGGAGCGTGATGACCGGGCGCTTCGAACACGCGGCGCGCGAGTGGGGCATCAAGGCTCTGAATTTGGATCCAAGACAGGTTTTCCCAGTCGCCAAAATGGGTTTCACGCAACCGTGGATCATGCGCAAGTCGAGGGCGGTTGCCTTGAATTGCATCAGCAGTTTTCACGGCGCGGTCCAATGTGGATGACACAACGGGAACCTCTGGCAGGGCCTTGTCCAATCGCGCAATTGCGGCTGTATCGGACAAATCCGCAGGCAAATCTGTCCACCCGACAAAGCTTTTAGCGTGCGTCGGCCCATGGCGGACCAGCCACAGACGGCTCATGATGTTGCTCCACTGGAAAGCGTGTCAGGCAATGCGCCCTTGAGCGCGAAAGGCAAGCCAGCCATCACGCCAATCACACAATCTGCATGTTCGGCCAATCGGCGGTTGAGGCGCCCTTGTGCGACGCGAAACTCCCGCGCCAGTTTGTTCTCGGGGACAATGCCTTGCCCCACTTCATTCGACACAATCACAACGGGGCTGGCGCAGCTTGACAGTGCTATGAGCAACGCGTCAGTGCGCGCGCTGATGTCGTGTTCGGCCAAAAGATGATTGGTCAGCCAAAGCGTCGCGCAGTCCAGCAAAACCACATGATCGGGGGCGCAGTTATCGAGCACTTCGGCGGCATCAAAGGGTGCTTCGATTGTGGTCCAATCAGCGCCTCTGTCGATACGATGTTGTTTTATTTTCGCGCGCATTTCGTCGTCAAAAGCTTGCGCTGTGGCGATGTAAATACGGGGTAAGTCGCTGCCAAAACACAATTTTTCTGCCACGTCGGACTTGCCAGAGGATGCGCCGCCCAAGACCAAAGTGATGTCTTTTTTCATATTCATGACTCTTTTTGTCATCCAAACCCGTTGCCCCTGCGTATCACTTGTAACACAGCTCCGCAAACATGCGATGGTCAATCAATTAAAGGACAAATTAACATGGGACGCCTCGATACATCCTACGATTCAGTTTTTGCCCGCCGGTCGATGAAGGCTGAAATGTTGGACGCTGAAACCGAATATGCTTTGGCGGTGGCGTGGCGTGATCAACGTGACGAAGCGGCGTTGCACCGGTTGATTTCGGCTTACATGCGGTTGGCGATTTCTCAAGCGGCCAAGTTCAAGCGTTACGGCGCGCCGATGCCGGATTTGATCCAAGAGGCGGCCGTGGGCCTGATGAAGGCGGCTGAAAAGTTCGACCCTGATCATGGGGTGCGCTTTTCCACCTATGCGATTTGGTGGATCAAAGCGTCGGTGCAAGATCACGTGATGCGCAATTGGTCTTTGGTGCGCACCGGATCAACATCTGCGCAAAAATCATTGTTCTTCAATATGCGCCGTGTTCAAGCGCGCTTTGAACGCGAAGCCTTGGCCCAAGGTGCACCAATCGAACATGCGGATTTGATGCGTAAGATTGCCACCGAACTTGGAGTGCCGCTGCGCGACGTTGAGACCATGGATGGCCGTTTGTCAGGATCAGATTTTTCGCTGAACGCGACCCAATCCAGCGATGAAGAGGGCCGTGAGTGGATCGATACCTTGGCCGATGAAAGCGCCACGACCACTGAGATTGTCGAAGACAACTATGATCAAGCGCAGCTTAAGTTATGGGTGAATGAGGCGCTGAATACCTTGAGCGAACGCGAACGCTTTATTCTAAAGGCGCGCAAGTTGGCAGAAGAACCACGCACTTTGGAAAGTCTTGGTGCTGAATTGAAGCTGTCCAAAGAGCGGGTGCGTCAGGTTGAAGTGGCGGCCTTTGG
>NZ_JBDMZG010000091.1:0-16790 GCF_039769035.1 Pacificibacter sp. | reverse complement strand
GGGAATTTGTCGGAGGCCATCCAGTCAAAAGTGCCCGAATCCACAACGCAGCCGCCCGTCACAGTGCCGTTGCCGGTCATGTATTTCGTGGTCGAATGCACAACCAAAGTGGCGCCGTGCTCGAACGGGCGACATAAGTAAGGCGTGGCGGTGGTGTTGTCGACGATCAGCGGGATGCCAGCGTCTTTGGCGATCACAGAGACTGCATCGAGATCAGTGATATAGCCGCCGGGATTGGCGATGGTTTCGCAGAAAATCGCACGGGTGTCATCGTCAATCGCGGCCTTCACCGCATCCAGATCATCGAAATCGACGAATGTGGCAGACCAGCCGAAACGTTTGAATGTCTGGCTGAATTGCGTCAGCGTGCCGCCGTAAAGCCTTGTAGAAGCGACGATATTTGTGCCGGGCTGCATGAGTGGAAACAGCGCCATGATCTGCGCCGCGTGCCCTGAAGAGCAACAGACAGCGCCCACGCCGCCCTCAAGTGCTGCGATACGGTTTTGCAGTGCGCCCACAGTCGGATTGGTCAGGCGGGAATAGATGTAACCCACTTCTTCCAAGTTGAACAATTTCGCCGCGTGCTCTGCATCGCGAAAGGCATAGGCCGTGGTTTGATAGATCGGCACCTGACGCGCACCTGTGGCGGGGTCGGGCTCTGTGCCTGCGTGAATTTGTAGGGTGTCGAAACCGTGTTGGCGCTCTGTCATGTGATCCTCCCAGAATGACTTTGGGCAAGGCTAGGTCACTGGGGGGCACATGACAATGGGTTTGAATCGCGCCAAATAGAACTTGCACAATTGCATTCATTTCATTAATTCATGAAATATGGATATATCACAAGCCCTCACAGCGTTCGCCGCCCTCAGCCAGCCCTTGCGGTTAGACGCCTTTCGCCTTCTGATCAAAGCGGGGCCTGACGGTATGGCGGCGGGCGACATCGCCACGGCGCTGGACGCCAAAGCCAACACCAGCTCGCAAAACCTCGCGCATTTGGTGCAAGCGGGGCTGATTTCAAACACTCGCGACGGGCGCAGCATCATTTACCGCGCCAATATGGATGGGCTGAACGCGCTCTTGCGATTCATGCTTGAGGACTGCTGCGGCGGCAATGCGGACGCCTGCACGCCGCTGATCAACGCCATCGCGCCTTGTTGCGAATCCCCTTCAAAAGACACCTCTAAGGATCTGACATCATGACGAAAATCTATCACAATCCGAAATGCGGCACTTCGCGCAACACGCTGGCGATTTTGCAAGAGGCGGGCGAAGAGATCGAGGTGATCGAATACCTCAAAACCCCGCCGACACGCGAAGGGTTGGTGAAAATGATTGTAGATGCAGGTGAAACGCCACGCTCTGCCATGCGCGCCAAACAGCAAGAGGCCGAAGATTTGGGCCTGCGTGATGCGGCGGCGACAGATGAGGCGATTTTGGACGGAATGATGCAACATCCGATCCTAATCAACCGTCCTTTCGTGATCACATCGAAAGGCACAGCGCTTTGTCGCCCGTCTGAAAAGGTCTTTGCGATTATGGAAAACCCACCCGCAAGCTACACCAAAGAAGACGGCGAGGTCGTCAAATCATGACGCTTGTCGCCACAGAGACATTGCCTGCGGTGGATGAGAGCCAGCTCAAGCCTATCGATTGGCGTGACTACGCGAGCGCAAAAGATGACGGTCATTCGCCGCGCATTTTGGTGCTTTATGGGTCTTTGCGCGACAGGTCTTTTTCACGGCTTGCTGCTGAAGAGGCCGCGCGCTTGTTGCGCTGGTACGGCTGCGAGGTGAAAATCTTTGACCCGCGCGGCCTGCCTTTGCCCGACGCAGAGGCGCCCGATCACCCCAAAGTGGTCGAATTGCGCGAGCTTGCCGCATGGGCCGAGGGCATGGTTTGGTCGTCTCCTGAACGCCACGGATCGATGACGGGCATTTTGAAATCGCAAATTGATTGGATCCCGCTGTCCATGGGGGCTGTGCGACCAACCCAAGGCAAAACGCTGGCGGTGATGCAGGTCTGCGGTGGCTCGCAAAGTTTTAACGCGGTCAATCAAATGCGCATCTTGGGCCGCTGGATGCGGATGGTCACCATCCCCAATCAGTCCTCGGTGGCCAAGGCGTGGAATGAATTTGACGCGGACAACCGCATGAAACCCTCGCCCTATTTGATGCGTATTGCGGACGTGATGGAAGAGCTGGTCAAGTTCACCTATATGGCCCGCTCGCGCCCCGATTTGACGGATCGCTATTCTGAACGGGTGGAAAGCGCGCAGGAATTGATCGATCGGGTCAATTTGAAAAAAGCCGCTGAATAGGCGCGTCGTCTAAGCGGGCCAGTTTTTGATCGGCCTGACGCCATGTCTTGCGTCACGGGCACGCAAAATAGCGATGTAATCCCGCAATAACGGCACGCGGCGGGGGCGAAAGCTCTCGCCGGTGCGTGCAATGCCCAAGATGCGTGTGGTGTGAAACATGCGAAAATCTTGTCGCGTGCAACACCAAGCCAACACCATCACCGCAGAATCGTGATAGGATAATGTGAGCGGATAAATGCGCCGTTCAGTCTGATTTTCCTGTGCATCTGTGTAGCTTATGTCCAAAGCCTCTTCGGCCCACATGGCCTCGCGCAGGGGACTCATGTCTATGGTGGCGGCTTGAGGGCGGTTCAGCCGATGCACCAGATTGACCGCATGGGCCGCTTGGCGTTGTTGGCGCTCAGGCAGGGTGGCAAGGATTTTGGTCAAAGCGTCTGAAGCAGCCCCCGCTAAAGCCGCATCGCAACGCTGGTTCACATCGGACAAGGCCAAAGTGAGCGCCTCGATTTCCAGTTGCGTAAAGGTCTGCGGCGGCAGGGCGATGTCTTCGGTCATAGTATAGCCCAGACCCGCTTCGCCCTCGATCCGTGCGCCAGCGGCGCGTAGACTGTCGATGTCGCGATAAATCGTCCGCTCAGAGACCTCCATCGCCGCCGCCAAACGCGCAGCCGTGACTGGCGGCGTCAAGCCGCGGATGAGGTGAAGCAATCTGAACAGGCGATCTGATTTGGACATAATGTTTTATCGCATAAACTTACTGACAATATTTGGCAGTAGCACGATGCCACAAGGGGGCCATAACCGAAAGCCAAAAGAAAGGGCGACACAATGCCAGTGCTTTATTATTCCCCCGAAACCCGTGCCACCCGCATCATCGGACAGTTGATTGCCATGGATAAATTGGATGCTGTTGAGGTCAAAATCGTAGACATCATCAAGAGCGACGGCTCTGGTCGCATCGATCCTGACAACGCCCACCCTGAAGGCAAAGTGCCCTATTTGATCACAGATGAGGGCGAACACATCCGCGAAAGTGCCGCGATCATGATGTATCTTGATGAGCTGTTTGGCTCGCCTTTGGGCGTGGCAGCAGGGCAAAAGGGGCGCGGCACATTCCTATCGTGGATGACTTACTATGGCGGTGTTTTGGAGCCAGCGATGGTGGCGCATTTCGGCAAAATCGACCACCCCGTAATGGCCAGTAACTTTCGCACCATGACCGAAGTTGGGGAGCAAATTGCTTTAGGTTTGGGCGATAAGCCCTTCCTTTTGGGCGATAAAGTGACCATCGCCGATTTGCTGATGTCCTCTGCCTTCACTTGGGCGCCAAACCTCGCCCCCGATATCGACACGGTCAAAGACTGGATCGCGCGGGTGATGGAGAGCCAAGATGGCGCGGCCCTGATGGCCTATGAAGCGCAAGCCAAAGAGGCATTGAAAACCGTCGAAACAGCTTAAGCACATGCGCTTTGAAGAGGATCACAAGTAAGCGCTTGATGATTGATTTTTAGGCAAAAACACGGGCGCGGGGCAGGCGATGCTCCGCGCCCGTTGTTATTTCGGGCCGGCTCTGTTTTGGTGAGGAGCTGACACAAATGAGGCCCTCATGCAGTTCGATTTCACCACGCTTGCCCCCCGCGACCGCTATCGCTTGCTGACGAATTTCGTCGGCCCGCGCCCCATTGCCTTGGTCACCACACGCAACGCAGATGGGTCCAACAACGCAGCCCCCATGTCGTTTTTCAACGTCATGTCGTCCGAGCCGCCTTTGCTGGTCTTGGGCATAGCCTCGAAACCTGATCAAGAAAAAGACACCGCCGCCAATATCCGCCGCAACGGTGAATTTGCCATTCATATAGTGGATATGGACCTGTCCAAAACCATGCTGATCGCAGGGCTGCCCGTGCCAAGCGGCGTGGATGAATTGTCCTTGGCGGGCGTCGAGACCGAGCCTTGTGAGACGATTGACGCCAGCCGCATCAAGGGCGCATCATGCGTGTTTGAATGCCGCTCAGAGCGGCTTTTGGACTGGCCCAATCGTGTGCTGGTGATCGGCGAGGTCCAGCATATGCACGTGCGCCGTGAGTGTTTGGACGCCGAAGGTCTCTATGTAAATCCTGATATATATCAACCCATTGCGCGGCTTCACGGGGACAATTACATCACCTCAGACAAGCAATTCGAATTGCACGCGCCCGATATGGACGACGTTTGGTCGGGCTGAGAGGTTCCCCGACCAGTCTTTGATGTCGTTCTGCGCGCAGGCAGCCAAGGCGTGGAACGCACTTTCCCAAACGGCTGATGTCGCTTAACCTGATCTCAATGCCGCCTATGCACGAGGCAGGCGTGTTGTTCACAATTCAACGACAAAGGACAGTCCAATGACAAAAATCACCCCACGTGAAAACGGGCCCCTTGTTGCGCAGGATATTCCGGTTTTGAAAGACGCAGATGGCTCCGTGATTGGGGCCGATAAGCCCGCTTATGGTCTGTGTAGATGTGGGCAGTCTCAAAACAAACCATATTGTGACGGGTCACATGTTGCTGCAGGATTTTCATCCGACAATGGAGATGCCAAAATTCGCAACGCAGAAATTTCATACAAGGGGCAAGTCGAAGGCGCACAGGTCACCGTGTCGTACACGCCTGTTCTGTGTGGGCACATCGGTGAATGTCAGCGGTTGCATCGTGTGGTGTTTGATCCGCGAAAACAACCATGGATCCAACCTGAAAACGGGACACTGGACGGCATCAAATCGGTGATTTCGGCTTGTCCATCCGGGGCGCTGCGCCTGTCAATTGATGAGAGCATACCTGTGCACATCGACAGTGACGAGGTCTCTGTGAAAGTTGTTAAAAACGGACCTTATGTGGTGAAAAATGTCCCTTTGGATGCGGTATTCAACGGTGTCGGTGCCAACGAAAAGGAGTACATCTTGTGCCGCTGTGGTCAGTCCAAAAACAAGCCTTTTTGCGACGGCACGCACTTCGATGTGAAATGGAAAGATTAATAAGTTCCTAGTCTTACATGAATATCTAGTGCGGGAAGTAGACAACAAAAAAAGACCCTGCAGGCGACTGCAGGGTCATGTTTTGAAACTTGAAGATCGTTGACCTATTCGGCTTCGATCATATCCGCGCGTGTGGCGTGACGGCCGCCTTCGAACTCGGCAGTCAAAAACGCGTCTACGATGTCCAAAGCCAGTCCTTCGCCCGTGGTGCGCACGCCGATGGACAGCATATTGGCGTCGTTGTGTTGGCGGATCATGCGGGCTGAAAATGTCTCCGAACAAACACCGCAGCGGATGCCTTTGACCTTATTGGCCGCCATCATAATGCCTTGGCCTGTGCCGCATAGGATGATGCCAAAACGACAATCACCTGACGCCACCATCTCAGCCGCTGCCTTGCCGTGGGTCGGATAATGGGTGCTTTCAGTGGTGGTCGGGCCGATGTCCACAGCCTCCCATCCTGCAGCTGTAATATGGGCGACAATAGCGGCGCGCATGTCCAAAGCGGAATGGTCGCTCGACAGCACAATACGTTTGTTTTCGGTCATGAGAATGGGTCTTTCGGTGGTCAGATCGGTGGGCTAAATCCATCAGCGGGCAAAGCGTCATGCGCCCCACCAGCCTGCAGGTCTGGTACTGTGTAGGGGGCAGGGGAGTCAATGTGGCCTGTTAGGGCGCAGATGAGTTTTATTGATTTGCCGACTGGTCGCGCTGTCCATGCTACCCGAAGGGTTTCCTTATGCGGATAAGGGCTGCTGCAAGCGATCTGACCTGCAACGTGCATATATATCGACAGAGTTTATCGCACACGATTCATCCGGATTTACCAAAAAACGCATCGATGGTCTGGTCCCGATGATACAACCTTTCGCAACTTCTGTTTCTTCCGCTGAAGAGCTTTCATGTTTTATTGAAAACGACCTGCCAATTGTCAGTGTCGATGTGATATTGGCCTCAACGAAGTTTCAAGACTGTGTCGAAGTTTCAAGACTGTGTCGAACGACAGGCGCTCCAAAAATAAAAGTGAGTTTGTGTTTCGGTGGGGCAACGCCACGAAACACTATTCAATCGTGCGCCCTTCATTCAGTCTTGGGAAAACCAATAAGCTCCACCGAATTGGCGGGGCTTTCTTTGTTCAAAACCGCGAAGCTTAAGCCTCTTTCGCGAAGTTGGGCAGGACGTAGTGGAGCACGCCACCGTTTCACAACGTCGTAACAGACAGATCGATGCGATCACGCCTTGGACCGTTGCACTTCTGCCAGGGACAATGGTGCTGAAATTGGGGACTGCCGGCTGCCGGATCACGCGCATTTTAGGCTTTGGTAACGCTTTCTCGCAATTGCTTGATTGGCCTATTTGCAGACATGCGGCTAAAACAAGGTAACAGCAAACGGAGCCCGCATGAGACACGCCATGGCACGCCTCAAAAAATTGATCCCAAATGCCAAAGCGCACAGCTTTGCAATCGCGTTCGCGGGTCTTGCTTTTGGCTTACCCGCCCAAGTCGCGGTGGCTCAAGATGCGTCATCCACGCATCCGGTTGTGGTGGAGCTTTTCACCTCACAAGGCTGTTCCTCTTGCCCACCTGCGGATGCGCTCTTGGCTGAAATTGCCAACCGAGATGATATATTGGCGCTCGCTTTGCATGTGGATTACTGGGATTACATTGGCTGGAAAGATGACTTTGCCGACCCGAAATTCACCCTGCGCCAGCGCGCCTATGCGCACGCCGCGGGGCACAGAACTGTCTACACGCCGCATATGGTTGTGAACGGGTCTGACCACTTGGGTGGCTTTGAGCCGATGAAACTGGCTGACTTGATTATTGAACGCAAACGCAAGCTGCAACACAGCAACATCAGCCTGTCTGCGCGGCGATCCGGCGACACACTTGCGATTTCTATGGCCTCGAAACAGCGCACCCCAACTGATTTACGTGTTCAAGTTGTTCATTTCCATCCGCTTGAACGTGTTGCCATCCGCTTTGGGGAAAATAGAGGTAAAACAATCGATTACGCCAATGTCGTTACCTCGTGGACGCGTGTCGGTGATTGGAATGGCCGCGCGCCTGTGAAGCTCAATGTGCCCTTGGCCTCATCAGACCCAGTGGCGGTTGTCATTCAGGAAGATATCAATGGACTGCCTGGTGAAATCGTGGCGGCCATTCGTGTGCAATAGCACGACAGTTTCCGTTTATTTGCGTTCGGTTTAGGCTTACTTTGGCGCGCGCGTTTCCGCTTTCCATCTGCGATGAATCCAAAAATATTGATCCATGATTTCGCGGGCTTGGCGTTCAATTGAATCGTTGATCGCTTGCGTCATTTCGATGGCATCTGTGTGGGGAATCGGCTGCTCGATTTTGAGTTTGTAGTTGCCATTGTCGTCCAGCCGAATGCCGTAAATCGGTACCAAAGCCAGATTATGCTTGAGCGCTAAGTCCGCTGCAGATGTGGCTGTCGAGGCGCGTTTTCCAAAAAACTTCAAAACCGGCCCTTCATGGGTGTGCACGTCAATCAACATACCCACCATGCCACCGGATTTCAAAAACCGCACCATTTTGATCAAACTTTTCCGGTTTTTTGACGCAATAATGGGCTGAGAAATTTCTCCAATTTTGCGTTGGTAATACGGGTCAAAAAACGGGTTCGTGAAGGGTTTGAAAAGGGCTGCGACGTTAAATCCGCGATTGGACAGAACGGCGCGCGCGACTTCGTAGCTGCCAAAATGGCCCGACACCAAAATGACGCCTTGTTTATTGTCCATCGCCGCTTCAAGGGCAGGCATGCCGTCGCCGACGATTTCCGCGTTTTGCGCGCGCCTTTTGAAATCAACGCCGGAATACAATTCTGCCATGGTGCGGCCCGCGTTCGCAGGAACGACCCGCATCAACCGCTTGACTTCCGTTTCGGGCAGATCTGGCATGATCAGAGCAAGGTTGTCGCGCACACGCGTGTTGTAACCCGCAAGAGGCCCGATCACACGTGATGTGGCAAATCCGATGATTTTCAAACGCCAAGAGAAAGGCAACAAAGCAACGGTATCGAGCAATCCGCGCAGAGCGATGTTTTGCACAAAGTCCGCAAGGCTGCCTTCAATCTCACCGCGTTTGATTTTCATTTATCGTCCTCATGCGCGCCGTTCGTGTTTCACGGTGCCATACATAAAGTCCGGCCGCAACGATCACAAGGGCACCTACACAGGTCCATAGGTCCGGCCATTGTCCGAAAAACAATACGCCCCAAAGTGTTGCTGTGATGAGGCCTGCGTAGGTGAAGGGCGCAACCATGGAAGCCGGCGCCGTTGCGTAGGCTTTGGTCATCATAAGTTGGCCGAGAGACCCGATAACACCAACTGCGATCATCAAAACGACGCCGGTCGTGTCGGGCGTGGTCCATCTGAAGGGGGTAATGATACTCATGATCACGGAACAAATGATGGCGGAGTAGAGCATTGCGGTCAAAGGGGATTCAGATTTGCCGATGTAGCGCGTGATGATCGAAAATCCTGCGATACATCCCGCCGTGCCAAGTGGCCAAAGCGAGTCTATGGAAAAGACGGCTGACCCAGGGCGGATGATGATCAAGGCGCCGATCAGGGCAACCAGTACTCCGATAACGCGGCGAATGCCGATTTTTTCCTTTAAAATCAATGCTGCAGCAAGCGTGATGAAAACAGGCGCCAGATCGGCGACGGCTGTGGCTTCGGCCAGTCCTTGGGTTTTCAGCGCGATGAAGAAACACGCCGCAGCGCCGAGTTGCATCAAGGACCGCGAGACCTGAAACCCAAAATGCGGCGTGCGCAGCAAAGCCATGGTGCGATTTGAACAGACGATGATCATGATGATCAACTGTCCAAAATAGCGCGCCCAAAGAATTTGGCTCACGTCAATTTGTGCGCCAAGCATCTTAACGCAGGCGTCCATCAGCGAGAACGAGGTCACAGAGAGCATGACAAAGAGGATACCCTGCGATGCGGCGGGCAGACGCGAAAACCATATCATGGCGGCACACTAGGGGCGTGCGATTGCAACGTCCATAGGTGCTGACGTGCGTCCTTGCACAGGGGTTACTCGTCTTCAGTGATCAGCACGATTTCACCGCTTTCTTCCAGCTCTCGAATGCTGGCGATCACAAGGTTCATCGCAGCCTCGGCATCGGCGGTTTTGATACTTCCTAACCCCTCCATCTCTTCGCGCAGACCGTCAGCCATGCGTTTTGACATGTTGGTCAGGATAAACTCGGTCGATTCTGCCGCAGGACCAGTGGCCCCCGCGAGGGCTTTGACAAGTTCTTCCGGTTCGACGCCGCGCACCACTTTGGCCACATCGCGTGCATCAACACGGGTGGCGATGTTTGCAAAGGTGAAGATATTTTTACGCACTTCAGCGGCAAAGGTTTTGTCGGTTTCATCAAGCCCTTCAAGGACACCTTCGCGGGTGGCAGAGGCAGAAAAGTTTAAAATGGCGCCGACTCGTTCGGTTGGGGCAGCCGTGAATGCTTGCTTGGGGCGCGCGTCCAATTTGGCGGCGATGGACGTACCGATGCGTTGAACCACATCGGGCGCAATCGCTGAGGTAAGAGAAATGGCATAGGCAATGCGACGGGCGCGTTCGCCGGGGAGGGTGGACAGCAATTGCGCAGATTTGGAAACTTTGAGCTTGGACAGCAAAACGGCACCAACTTCCACGCTTTCCTCTTCGAGGATCGGGAGAATTTGTTCGATCTCTAGCTTCGAAATGCGTTCCCAAGGATCTCCAATAGACGAAATCCCCGCGCTTTTGCGCATTTTTTCCGATGTGGTTGGCGAAATTGTTCCGTCAAGGACACTTAGCGCGCCTTCAAGCCCGCCAGGAAATGACAGCCCGACTGCGCCGAGTTCATCCAGAAATTCCGTAACAATGCTGGTGAGGGTGGTTTTGTCGATATAGCGCAACGTCGCCAGCTGATGTGCAAGTTCGACTTGCATCGTTTCGGGTAAACTCGAAAGGGGGAGCTTTACGTCGTCAGCGGCGAGCAAACGCACGATAACGGCAGCTTTGGCGCGTTTTGTCAGCATAGGTGCGATGTTGGACTGTGGATGGTGCGCGCTGACTTTGGTCGCGCGTTGTCGCGCGGCCCCAGCGCCCTCAGGGCGATTGAGGTCTGGCAAGGTGTTTGTGTCGCCAAAATCTTGGGGGAGTCCGTCCACGCCTGTGCCTCACAAGTGATTCATTTCGTTCCTCTAAGGTGGACGATCAACGTTAACGCAAAGCTACCAGACGACTGAAATTGCATTCATTTTAGTAAATTGCGCAAAGAAAAGCCCCCGACACCAAGAGGCGCGGGGGCTGATCAAAACTATTGCTGGGCGTTTAGCCAAAGACGCGTTTGAAGATCGTGTCGACATGTTTGGTGTGGTATTCCATGTCGAACTTTTCACGAATGCCGTCTTCGCCAAGGGCTGCGACAACTTCTTCGTCTGCCAAAAGTTCTTCTTGGAAATCAACGCGGTGTTCCCAAACTTTCAAGGCGTTACGCTGCACCATAGAGTAGGCGTCTTCGCGGCTGACACCCGCTTGAGTGAGCGCCAAAAGCACGCGCTGAGACATGACCAAGCCAGGGAACTTGTTCATGTTGTCGAGCATGTTTTGTGGGAAGATCAACATCTTGTCGATCACGCCTGTCAAACGGTTCAAAGCGAAGTTCAAGGTGATGGTCGCGTCTGGCGCGATTGTGCGCTCAACAGAAGAGTGCGAGATATCGCGCTCGTGCCACAGGGCCACGTTTTCCATCGCAGGCACTACAGTCATGCGCACGAGACGCGCGAGACCTGTGAGGTTTTCTGTAAGGATCGGGTTTTTCTTGTGCGGCATCGCAGAGGAGCCTTTTTGCCCCATTGAGAAAAACTCAGCGCCTTCAAGCACTTCTGTACGCTGCATGTGACGAATTTCGATCACGATGTTTTCCATAGAGGAGGCGATCACGCCCAAAACAGCAAAGAACATCGCGTGGCGGTCGCGCGGGATCACTTGGGTGGAAATCGGCTCTGGTGTGAGGCCGAGTTTTTCACAGACGTGCTCTTCAACGCGAGGGTCCACATTGGCGAATGTGCCGATGGCGCCGGAAATAGCCCCTGTGCCGATTTCTTCGCGAACAGCTTTCAAACGGGCCAAGTTGCGGTCCATTTCAGCGTAGAAACGCGCGAATGTCAGGCCCATTGTGGTCGGCTCGGCGTGAATACCGTGGGAGCGGCCAACACGGACGGTGTCTTTGTGCTCAAGCGCGCGTTTTTTCAACGCGGCCAACAGGTTTTCGAGATCTTTGATCAAGATGTCAGAGGCGCGCACAAGCTGCACGTTGAGACATGTATCAAGAACGTCAGAAGAGGTCATGCCTTGGTGCACGAAACGCGCTTCGTCAGAGCCAACATGTTCGGCCAAGTGCGTCAAAAACGCGATGACGTCGTGTTTGGTGACAGCTTCGATTTCGTCGATGCGCGCCACGTCGAATTCAACGTCTTTGGCTTTCCAAACAGCGTCGGCATTTTCGCGTGGAATCACGCCCAGATCAGCCATCGCGTCACAGGCATGGGCTTCGATTTCGTACCAGATTTTAAACTTGGTGGCGGGTTCCCAGATGTCGACCATCTCTTTACGGGAGTAACGGGGGATCATGGCGGACCTTTCGTCAAAAGCAGCTTTAAAAACTCAACGATGCTCTACGCTGGTAGGGCGCTGAGGGCAAGCCCTTGGGGCTTTTGAGCGCATGTCGACGGATGCATCTGGGGCATTCGACGCACAGACGTGCATTATCGTACGCTGTGGCGGATGTCTTAACGTCAATGGGCTGCATGATTGTGTCGTGACGCAAGGTAAAGATGTGCAAACTCGCCTTATGGTAGAATTTTGGCGAAGTGCCGTCAAAATCAAGTTATAGTAAAGTATTCAACGGTTGGAGACTTTGCATGCTCTACTTTGACGAAAAGAAACTTAAGGCTATCGCGGCGACCATTCATAAGGCGCTAAAACCTTCTGGTGTTGTGATTTGGACGACGGAAGACGAGGGCATGCGGGTGCAGACTGCGATTGGCTCGCCACTGTCGGGGCCATTACCATCGGTTTTGGATAAGAAGCTCACTCTGGGGTATTTGGTTTGTGAATTAAACCGAACGCTGGTGTTCGACGATACGCTGCGGCAGCCCCTTCTTGCTGGCAGTGACGCGATCAAAATCATGGGAATTATGGCCTATGTCGGCGCGCCGTTTCATTTCGAAGAGAAGGCAGTGGGGGGCGTGTCTGCTGTGCATCAACATGCGCGCAGTTGGACCGCAAGTGAGGTCCAAACTGTTGAAAACGCAGCGATAGAGCTTAGTGGTTTGGTCGAATCTTCGCCGTCCATTCCAACTGGAAATTCCTGATTTGCTTTGTAAACGCGTCGACCCATTTTTTGATCCGGTATAGGTCCAAAAATAGACCGTTTGCTCGACATAAGGTTAGCGCGCCAAAACGCCTGATACATCCTATTTGCCATAAAAAAAGGGCGCCCTTGCGAGGCGCCCTTTTCGTTATTCTGACCAGTCCAGCTATTAGCAGGAGTAGTACAATTTGTATTCCATTGGGTGTGGAGTGTGCTCGTATGCGTACACTTCTTCCCATTTCAGGTCCATGTAGCCCTGAAGTTGGTCTTTGGTGAACACGTCGCCTTCTGTGAGGAAGTCCATGTCAGCTTCAAGAGCTTCCAAAGCTTCACGCAAAGAGCCACATACTGTTGGGATTTCTGCGAGTTCTTCTGGTGGAAGGTCGTAGAGATCTTTGTCAGAAGCTGCACCTGGATCGATTTTGTTTTTGATGCCGTCAAGGCCAGCCATCATCAATGCAGCGAAGCAGAGGTATGGGTTGGCTGCTGGATCAGGGAAGCGTGCTTCAACACGTTTCGCTTTGGGGGATTCAGCAAACGGAATACGTACACAACCAGAGCGGTTAGACGCAGAGTAAGCGCGCAAAACTGGTGCTTCGAAACCCGGGATCAAACGCTTGTAAGAGTTTGTGGATGGGTTTGTGATCGCGTTCAAAGCTTTCGCGTGCTTCAAGATGCCGCCGATGAAGTACAAAGCTTCTTGGGACAGATCAGCGTATTTGTCGCCTGCGAACAATGGCTTGCCATCTTTCCAGATGGACATGTTCACGTGCATACCAGTGCCGTTGTCGCCTGCGATTGGCTTCGGCATGAATGTCGCAGATTTGCCGTAAGCTTGCGCTACGTTGTGCACAACGTATTTGTATTTTTGGATTTCGTCAGCTTGCTTTGTAAGCGTGCCGAAGATCAAACCAAGTTCGTGCTGACAAGACGCAACTTCGTGGTGGTGCTTGTCAACTTTCATGCCCATGTTGGCCATTGTTGTCAGCATTTCACCGCGGATGTCTTGCGCGTCATCGATTGGGTTGACTGGGAAGTAACCGCCTTTGATGCCAGGACGGTGGCCAGTGTTGCCCATTTCGTATTCTGTGTCAGAGTTCCAAGCACCGTCGAGTGCGTCGACTTGGTAGGATACTTTGTTCATGGACACTTGGAAGCGTACATCGTCGAAGAGGAAGAATTCAGCTTCTGGACCGAAGTAGGCTGTGTCACCAATGCCGGAGGCGATGAGGTAAGCTTCAGCTTTTTCAGCAACAGAACGTGGGTCACGCTCGTATGGCTCACGTGTGTCAGGCTCTACAACAGAACAGTGAATACACAGTGTTTTTTCTGCGTAGAATGGATCGATGTAGATGGATTCTGTATCAGGGATCAGTTTCATGTCTGATTCATCGATAGATTTCCAACCCGCGATGGAAGAGCCATCAAACATGAAGCCTTCTTCCAAGAAGTCTGCGTCGACTTCTGTGTAGCGCAATGTCACGTGCTGCAACTTGCCGCGTGGATCCGTGAAACGAACGTCGACGTATTGTACGTCTTCGTCTTTCATAGTCTTGAGAACGTTCTCGATGCTCATGGTGACTTATTCCCCTTAAGTGTGTGTATTTAACGTAGAAAAACGACCCTCAAGAGGGCCGCTCTATTCTTACAATGCGTCTTGGCCAAATTCGCCAGTACGGATTCGAATGGCTTGCTCAACTGGCAAGACGAAAATTTTGCCGTCGCCGATTTTGTCGGTTTTTGCAGCAGCAACGATTGCTTCAATCGCGCCATCAACTTGGTCTGCAGCCAAAACAACTTCGATTTTGACCTTAGGCAGGAAGTCCACCACATATTCCGCGCCGCGGTACAATTCAGTGTGGCCTTTCTGACGGCCAAACCCTTTGACCTCGACAACGGAAAGACCTTGTACGCCGATGTCTTGTAGCGCTTCTTTCACTTCGTCGAGTTTGAAAGGCTTGATGATCGCTTCGATCTTTTTCATGGACCTTAGACTCCCTTAAATTAGTTCATAAGTGTCAGAACACTTCTCTTTAGGGGTCACAATCGACTAGGCTAAGCGATGAGGAAGTGCTCACAGGATTCAAGGCTATTTGCACAAAATTTAGGCAAAGTGTTTTATTTGTGGGCGATTTGAAAACTTTTTGAGTATTTTATGACCGAACTTCTAACATCTGCCCAAATGCGCGCCATCGAAGCCGCTGCCATCGCCTCAGGGTCCGTCACTGGTCTAGAACTGATGGAACGCGCGGGCCAAGGTGTGGTTGATGCGGTCATGGAAGAATGGCCAAATCTGAAGAACAAGCCAAGCTTGATCGCAAGGTTGCGAGGCCTTCCTGCGCGGCGCAAAGCTGTTATTTTCTGCGGTCCGGGCAACAATGGTGGGGACGGCTTCGTTATTGCGCGCAAACTCCACCAGCTGGGGTGGACTGTGGTTTGCTATCTTTGGGGAGATCCTGAAAGGTTGCCGAAAGATGCAAAAGCCAACTACTTGCGCTGGTTAGACGTCGGGCAGGTCTATCCGTTCGATGCGAGCGAAAGTAGGGATGTACGCTTGTGCGAACCATTTCCAGATCTTTGGGTTGATGCCATTTTTGGCATTGGTCAATCTAAAGAACTGCCTGAATTGGTGACGCTTATGATGCAGCGCGTGTATTACGAGCAAAACTGGTGTGAGGCTCCTATCGTCGCCGTCGACGTCCCAACAGGTGTCGACGCTGATACTGGGCAAAGTCTTCAAACATTTTTGTGGTGCGCGGACTTAACCGTGACGTTCCACGCAAAAAAAGTTGCACACGACGCAGATGTGGAAATAGATCGCTGCGGAAAAGTCGTTGTCGCTGATATAGGGCTATAACCCATGTACAGATCGCCAAAGCAAGTCACAGGCAGCGCTGCAAGGGTTGCGTCCCTTAGAAAACAATCTTCCCACAAATTCTCTCACGGCCACGCGCTTGTTCTCTCTGGTCCTGCTGGCCAAACTGGGGCTGCGCGTCTGGCGGCGCGGGGCGCGTTGCGCATTGGGGCAGGGGTGGTCACGGTCGCCTCGCCAAAATCCGCCATGCTCGAAAACGCCCTGCACCTAACCGCAATTATGGTCAAGGATACGGATGGCCCGCAGGCGCTTAAGCGCTTGTTAGAAGATGAACGTATCAACACCCTTTGCCTTGGGCCTGCACTGGGGCTTGATACGCGTGCTGCCAAACTTGTCGCCGTGGCGCTTGAAGCCAACCGCAAAACCGTGCTCGACGCCGATGCGCTTACGCTTTTGTCACAAGACGCGGGTCTCTTTGCCAAATTGCACGCGGGCTGCGTGCTCACGCCCCATGCGGGCGAATTCAAACGTCTGTTCCCTGATATTGCCGCAAAGCTCGATACCCCTGCCAGCACAGGCCCAGCCTATTGCAAAGTCGATGCGACTCGCGAGGCGGCCAAACGGACGGGCTGTACGGTATTGTTCAAAGGCCCCGATACGATGATCGCGTCACCCAACGGGCAGGCCTCAGTCAACGCGTCACTTTACGCGCGCTCAGCCCCTTGGCTCGCCACGGCAGGTTCTGGCGATGTCTTGGCAGGCTTTATCACGGGGCTACTGGCGCGCGGATTTACGCCGCACAATGCTGCCGAAACAGGGGCCTATCTGCACACAGAGTGCGCGCTCAGCTTTGGGGCGGGCCTTATTGCCGAGGATATTCCCGAAGAACTGCCTAAAGTGTTCAAGGCACTCGGTCTGTAAGGGGCCTTTTGCGGAGGTATCACTGCAGCAATCGCTGATTTGAGAATAAATCGCGCCGTCACCAAAATTTATTGCATTTTGCGTCTGGCGCAGCGCTTTCGGCTTTGCTATGAGGCACGCAATGCGGGTGTGGCGGAATTGGTAGACGCACCAGATTTAGGTTCTGGCGCCTATGGCGTGGGGGTTCGAGTCCCTTCACCCGCACCACTCTATCCCATTGAAATCAAGTAAAACCCTTGCATCACGGGCCCTTTGTCCGTTTCAAGGTTACAATTCTGGTTACAATGATGGTTACAACTGAGAATAGGGAATGCTGTGAACGTTCGTCATCT